>DKIP01000069.1:0-831 GCA_002454335.1 Cytophagaceae bacterium UBA6715
GTAATGATCGTCGTCCATAGCGTCATTAAACCAAATTGCGCTCCAGCTTGCGAATAAGTTGCGATGCCTGATGGATCATCATCACTTGCTCCCGTCACCAAACCGGGCCCCACAGATTTCCAAAATCGCTTAATCTTTGTAAATAGGCTCATGCTTTTCTATTGAATTTTGTCAACTCCTACGCAGTTTAATGATATTTTCCTATTTTCGTGTTATGCGTAAACATAATTTTAGTCCGGGTCCTGCGACCTTACCTGCAGTTGTTTTCCAACAAGCCGCTGAGTCACTCATCGATTATAATCATTCCGGCTTAAGTATCGCTGAAATTAGCCATCGTGCGCCTGAATTCATGCAAATTATCGAGGAAGCCACCGCGCTTGTTCAGGAATTATATCAATTACCTAGTTATTTTGAAGTGCTTTGGTTACCCGGTGGCGCGAGTTCTCAGTTGACCGTTGCACCTATGAATTTATTAGGTCTGAATGATTCCATGGCGATTGTGGATACGGGTTTTTGGGCGCTGCGAAGTATCGATGCCGCGCGTGAATTGGCGCAGGTACACATATTAGACTCTGCTGCAGAATCGCATTATGACCGTATTCCAAAAGATTGGAATTTGCCTGCTGATGCCAAATACCTGCATGTGGTCTCCAATGAAACTATCGAAGGAATTCAATACCACCAGTATCCGGAAGTGGATATTCCCTTAGTGGCGGATATGACCTCCGACTTCCTTAGTAAACCCTTAGATATCGATCGATTTGGAATTATATTCGCTTCCGCGCAGAAGAATTTTGGCATTGCAGGAATAACCTGTGTGTTAGTGAATAC
>DKIP01000069.1:1019-2901 GCA_002454335.1 Cytophagaceae bacterium UBA6715
ATCGGAACTACTCTATGCCGAAATTGATCGAAATCCTTTGTTTGAAGGAATAGCAGTCAAAGAAGACCGCTCGGTATTGAACGCCTGTTTCCGAGCGATTAGTCCAGATATCGAAAGCCAATTTTTAGCGCATTGTGCCAAAAATAATGTGGTGGGTATTAAAGGATTTCCGACGGTGGGAGGTTTTCGTGCCTCCATGTACAACGGCATGGACATCGAAAGTGTTGAATTGCTCGTAGATTTAATGAAAAATTTTAAACCTGAATGATGAAAATTATTATCGCTGGAGGAGGTATAGGTGGTTTGGTGACGGCTATGCGCCTACACCAGGATGGACACGATGTCCAGGTGTTTGAATCGGTCAAAGAAGTCACTCCGCTGGGTGTGGGGATTAATTTATTGCCACATTGTGTTCGGGTGTTGACAAATTTAGGCTTACAAGATAAAATTGCTGAAATCGCTGTTGCGACGGAAGAATTAGTTTATGCAAACCGACAAGGTCAATTTTTCTGGTCGGAGCCCCGCGGCAAGCATGCCGGTTATCGCTGGCCTCAATTCTCTATTCACCGCGGGCATTTTCAGGTACTTTTGTGGGAGGAAGCCATACGTATTTTGGGACCTGATCGATTACATTCGAATGCGCATTTACAGGATTATGTGGATTTAGGTGATCAGGTGAAAGCGACTTTTGTTGAGAAAGAATCAGGAAATCAGTTTGCTGAGGTTTTCGGGGATATTTTAATTGGTGCCGATGGAATACATTCTACCTTACGAAAGAAATTATATCCCAATGAGGGTGATGTTGTATTTTCAGGCAATGTCTTGTACCGTGGAACGGCGCGTATGAAGCCTTATTTGTCGGGGGCATCCATGGCAATGATTGGTTCGATGAAGCAGAAAATGGTGATTTATCCAATTTCTAAAGCATTAGATAGGGATGGAAACCAACTCATTAATTGGGTGGCAAATTTGCGTCAGGCGTCAGGACAAGAGATTACGGTTCGGGATTGGAATCGTACAGTAGGGAAAGAGCAATTATTGGAAATTTATCAAGCTTGGCAATTTGATTGGATCAATGTGCCTCAAATGATTGAAAATACGAATGGTGGAATATTCGAATTCCCGATGTCGGACCGCGATCCATTGCCTCGTTGGTCTTTTGGGCGGGTGACCTTATTAGGTGATGCGGCTCATCCCATGTACCCAATTGGCTCAAATGGAGCCTCACAAGCGATTTTGGATGCGGATGCTTTGGCCTTGGCCTTACAAAATCATGATGATGCGATTGAGGCATTGAAAGCCTATGATGCGGAACGTGTGCCTGCGACGGCTCAGGTCGTGTTACAGAATCGACAAAAGGGACCCGATTTTATCATGGATCTGATGGAAGAACGTTTTCCCATGGGTTTTCAGAAAAGCGAAGTACCGCATGCCGAGTTGGCTGAAGTGATGGCTCATTACAAGAAAGTTGCCGGATTTGATGTAGAAACCTTAAATGCCAAAGCCTGATGGATTTGAAATTGTTTTTAGAAGCGGAGATTGTGTTGGGGGAAGTACAGGATTTAGGAATTCGAAGGATAGTCCGTGTCATGGGCGGTCGGTTTTGGTCGAAGGAACTTAATGGTACGATTTTAGAAGGAGGGGGTGATTGGCAGCGGATTCATTCCGATGGGCTCGTGGAAATTGATACGCGTTATACGCTACAAACGGAGGATGGAGCCTTGATTTATCTCACAAATCAAGGCTTACGTGACGGGAGTTATATGCGGACTTTTTCGCGATTCGAGTCGAATGATGTTCGTTATAGGTGGCTGAGCAAGCGCTTGTTTGTGTCAAACGGAATCAAAGTGGATGGGGTGGTGAAGCATAGTTTTTATGAAAT
>DKIP01000072.1:0-2681 GCA_002454335.1 Cytophagaceae bacterium UBA6715
AAACTTCTTACACCTACGATATCACAATATTGTCCAATTACAGCGGCCGCTTCCGATACATGTTCAGCTTTGTCGCCATTCATGATGACACCCTCGTTCATTTCCAATTGCCAGGAATCTGCCCCCACATTCATGACCATGACATCCATTCCTAAGTTTTGTGCCGCCTTTTGTGTCGACAAACGAGTACGTAAACTGGAGTTAAAGAACAATAAACCCATGGTTTTGTTCTTGCCCAAATGCTTGTCGGCATAAGGCATCTTTTTCATCAACAAAGCTTCATTAACAAGTTTGTCGATGTTGTACGCGTCTTTTACGGAAGTGAAATGTTGCATATAAATGGTGGTCCTGGGACCTTAGGATATTGGCAATTTGGTAAAATTACCATTTTTACGAGATAAAAGAAATTTATCGATGCCGTTCCCAGGTGAAAACCTCCATGGGGATTTCGAGCTCTAATGTTTTTTCACCCGTTTTTTGGAAATTATTTTTCATCAAAACGCGTTGGGATGCGACGTTATCGATCGGAGTTTCTGCTCTCAAAACTTGCATATCTTTATCTTCAAACACCCAATTCGATAATGCTTCAACGGCTTCGGAAGCAATGCCTTGTCCTTCGAATTTTTGATCGATGGCATACCCAATTTCCGTGGTACCATCATTATCAGGCAATCCAGCTAAGCCAATTCCCCCTACAGAGCAGGACGCCGAATTGAGAATAATTTCCCAATTTGTGTACCAGAAATAGTCCAAGGGGAATTTAGCGGTTTGGGGAATCCAAAAGTCGCTCAATGCTTGAAGCATTTCTTGTTCATAAAACGCCCCCATTTCCCAGGGATTGTGCTCAAGTTCTAGCAATTTTTCTAGATCTTTGCGCCCCCTTTGCTTCCAAACTTGTAGTTGCAAGTTTGTCAGTGGAATCAAGGTTAGTCTTTGAGTTTGAACTTGAATGGTCATATTGGGCAACAAATTATCCATTTTGGTCGCAAAATAAAAGTCCTTTACTATTTATAAAGCAATTTTGCATTCGTTAAATACGATTTTAAACAACAAACAATGAAACAAATTATTACGCTATTCGCACTGATGAGTCTTTCATTTTCAGCTGTGTCACAGATTCCGGGGGGAATGGGTGGTTTCGGTGCGGCGCCTAAGAAAGAAGCAGTTATCCCAGGTACAGCGCAAGCTACGCCTAAAGGTTCTGCTAAAATTATCGGATATATCTTAGATTCTACGGATACAAAGCCCGTTGAATTTGCTTCTGTTGCCTTAATAAACAAAGCAACCAATCGTCCTGTTGACGGTGCATCTGCCGATCAAGTAGGTAAATTCGTTTTGAATAAAGTTGCCCAAGGCGATTATAAATTAGTGATTTCATTCATCGGTTACGAAAGTAAGACTTTATTTGTTTCTATTAACGCAAAGAATGATGACCATGATTTAGGGGTGATCAAATTGCCATCGAGTACGAAGATGTTGGCAGAAGTAACTGTTGAAGGCCAACGTGCCATGATTGAAGAGCGCGTGGACCGTACGGTTTACAATGCAGAAAAAGATGCAACCAATAAAGGTGGGGATGCAACGGATGTCTTGAAAAAAGTACCCATGTTATCCGTGGATTTAGATGGTAACCCCTCATTGCGTGGATCTTCCAACGTGAAGGTGTTGATCAACAACAAACCTTCGACAATTATGGCATCGAGCATTGCAGATGCCTTAAAGCAAATTCCAGCTGATATGATTAAAACGGTGGAAGTTATTACATCGCCATCAGCAAAATACGATGCAGAGGGTTCTGCCGGAATTATCAACATTGTTACGAAGAAAAATACCTTACAAGGTTTGACCTTGAATTTTGATACCAGCGCCGGTGTTCGTGGGTCTAACTTAGCTTTGAATGGTAACTTCCGTAACAAAAACTGGGGGCTCTCTTTAGGAGGTTTTGGTCGTACAGAATATAATGTCAACGGAAAATTTGAAAGCACGCAGATTACATCGGTTAACGGTGTGCAAACGACCAACCAACAGACAGCTGAAACGCGCCGCGAAGGAATTTTTGGTAATTATCAGTTGGGATTTGATTGGGATATCAACAAATACAATTCAGTTACGTCAAACGTGCGTTTTGGATTAAGAAATGGTAACAACTGGCAAGATGGTTTGAAGCAAATTCGTAATGGTGCTTTGACAAGTTTACGTAATACAAATTCCCTAGATGAATCTGCGAATGTGGACATCAATGTGGATTATACAAGAACCTTTGAAAAGGCGCAGAAAGAGTTCTCGATTTTATCGATGTACAGTCGGAACAATCGTACAAATGATTTCTACAACTTGATTATGAATACGAAATCGTCGATGAGTGAAATCATGAGTTCAATTAAAAATGCGAATGATGCTTTCAATGAGGAGGCGACAATCCAAATGGATTATCAAACGCCGATTAACAAGATGTCGATGTTTGAGTTTGGTGCGAAAGCTATTACACGTAATGTGACATCTGATTATAAATCCTATACAGCTGGAGCAGATGGTATTTATTCACAAGTGAATTTAGCAACCTTGCCAAGTAACGTATTTGATTACAATCAAAACATTTGGGGTACGTATGGTTCTTATACCTTGACGACTAAAAATAAATGGAGTATCAAAGCGGGTGCGCGTTATGAGCATACGGATAT
>DKIP01000072.1:2761-15109 GCA_002454335.1 Cytophagaceae bacterium UBA6715
CTAGTTTCAATATGTCGAAGACATTTAAATCCGGAACTTGGAGATTCAGTTACAATCGTCGTATTCAACGTCCAGGTATCGAAAACTTGAATCCGAATGTGAATGCCTCAAATCCATTGAATATATCAACCGGTAACCCGAATTTAGCTCCTGAATACACGAACAACTATGAGATTTCTTACAGCAAGTTTGTGAAGCAGACCTATATTTCTACGGCCATTTTCATGCGTAATACAACGGGGGCGATCAATCGTATTCGCGAGGTGCGTGGGGATACGGTAAAGACGACAACTCAGAATATTGGTAATGAGGATGCATATGGGATGAACATTAACTTAAATGTGAATTTGTCTAATAAATTGATGCTTGGAGGAGGTGGTGATTTGTCTTACATGGTTTTGGCCAATAATGTTGCGGATCCTTTGCTTTCTGCGAAGAATGAAGGCTTGCAATCAAACTTTCGTATTTTTGGTAATTACAACTTTGGTAACGGCTGGGGAGCGCAAGTATTCTCATTCTATCGCGTTAATCAAGTGCAATTACAAGGTTCACAAGGTGGATTTGGTATGTATAGCTTGAGTTTCAAGAAGGATTTCAAAAACAAAAAAGGAAGCATTGGTTTTGGTGCTGAGAACTTCTTAACGCCAAATGGCTTTGTGATTCGTAATGAAACAAAGACTGCGTCAATCAATCAGATCTCTGAAAATACGATGCGCAACATGAACTTTAAAATCAATTTGTCATATCGAATCGGTAAAATGAGTTTCGGTCCGACGAAGAAAAAGAAATCGGTTAATAACGACGATACAAAAGGTGGTGAAGGCGATGCCGCTCCGACAGCTCCTCAACAACCCATGGGTATGCCAGGCATGCGCATGGGCGGTGGAGGCGGAGGCTTCGGTGGCCCAAGATAAACTGGGGATTTCTAGTTCAAAATAAAAAAAGGAAGCCATTACAGCTTCCTTTTTTATTTATTACGTTCGATTGTGTAATTGAGCAGATTTCCCAGAGAGGTGCGATACGCTGAATCTGGGAACTGTTGGAGTATCTCACGGGCTTCTTTTGCAAATTCTTGCATGCGCTGTGTTGCATAAGCAATTCCCCCGGTCGATTTAACAAAGTCGATAACCTCTTTCACTTTAACCGGATTTTCAGAATCGTTTTTGATGGTTTTAATCATCTGTTTCCGAAGTGAACGCGTTGTGTTTTGCAGTGCATAGATCAAAGGCAAAGTCATTTTTTTCTCCTTGATATCTATCCCTAGCGGTTTCCCGATTTCGGCATCACCATAATCAAACAAATCATCTTTGATCTGAAAAGCAATACCCACCTTTTCGCCAAATTGATGCGCCATGTTAACATATTTTTCGTCGGCATCCGTCGATTGAACTCCTACCGCGCAACATGCCGCAATTAAGGTCGCCGTTTTCTTACGGATAATATCAAAATAGACATCTTCGGTAATATCTAATTTGCGTGCTTTTTCAATTTGAAGTAATTCTCCTTCGGCCATTTCACGTACAGCAGTCGAAACAGACGTCAATAAATCAAAATCCTTGTGGTCGACAGAAAGTAAGAGTCCTTTGGATAATAGATAGTCACCTACGAGTACGGCTATTTTGTTTTTCCATACGGCATTGATGGAGAAAAATCCCCGACGGTAATCCGATTCATCCACGACGTCATCATGGACTAAGGTTGCCGTGTGAAGCAATTCGATGAGCGCTGCTCCGCGATATGTTTTTTCGGTAATTTCACCCACGCATCCTGCTGTTAGAAAAACGAACATGGGACGCATTTGCTTCCCTTTGCGTTGGACAATGTAATTCATGATTGTGTCCAGCAGCATGACTTTCGTCTTCATGAACTGCCTGAATTTCCCTTCAAATGCCTTCATGGGTTCCTCGATGGGCGCCTGAATGGATGAAAGCGAAATGGACATAGAATTAAGTTTGCGTGCTTGTTCGGCACATTTGGAAATTGTGTAAATTTAATCACATTTTGGGATAATTTAGTCCTGGGATTCAAATAATGCGAAATTTATGAGTAACATGTTGGTCTTAGCGGGAGGTTCGGTGAAGGGCGCATTTCAGGCAGGTGTCATCAAAGCATTGGCCGAAAAAGGTTTTCAGCCAGATGTTATTTATGGGATTTCTGCGGGCAGTTTAAATGCCGCATTTTTAGTCAATGCTTTAGGCCAACAGCAATTAGCGGGTCAGTCAATTTCGTTCAAACAAGCAGCGGATGATTTATGGGATTTTTGGGAAACGCGGATTACGCGTCCCGACTGCCTTTCAAAGCCCTTGTCGATTTTTGAATTAGGTTGGACTGCCTTAACGAAAAAATTCAAGGGCTTGGTTTCTACGCAGCCTTTGCGGGACCTCATGTACGAGGTTATCTCGGATCGTAATCTGCACGCGAGCCCCGTAGGGTTAAAAATTGGAGCTGTGAATATCATGGAGGGGCGCATACATTATGTCGACCCAAGCACCCCAGAATTCATGGAATATTTAATGGCCTCATCAGCGGTTCCTATTTTGATGCCGGTCGTAAAGATTAACGGCGAAGATCGCAGGAGCTATTTGGATGGAGGATTGCGGGATGTTACCCCGATTCGACGGGCATTAGATGACGGTGGAAAAAACATCATTTGTATCAGTTGTCATCCAGAAGCCATTGAGGGAGGTTTTTTTGATTCGGGCGATTTACTTGCCTTAGTTGATCGCGTAATGGATATTGCTGTCAATGAGATTCTTAATGCAGATCTTCGTGAAACTATTTTGATTAATGATTCCTTGCCAGCTGATGGTTCAGTGGTTATGGAAGGTCCTTATCAAGGCTATCAGCGCGTTAATATTGAGTCGATTCGGCCCGAGCAGCCCATATCGATTGATATTCAGCATTTCACAAAGCTGGACATTCGACGGATGTTGGAAATTGGCTATGAGGTTGGACAGACAAAAAAAGCCTGATGTTTCCACCAGGCTTTCAGAAGGGGATTAAACCACCATGATATCTTTTTCTTTTTCGACAAATATCTGATCGATTTTGGCTACGAAACCATCCGTGATTTTTTGGATTTTATCTTCGGCTGCTTTTATTGCATCTTCTGATACACCATCGCCTTTTAATTTCTTGATGCTGTTGTTTCCATCTTGACGAGCATTCCGAATATTAATTTTCGCAACTTCAATTTCTTGCTTCACACGTTTTACTAAGTCGCGACGACGCTCTTCCGTCAATGGAGGAATGGCTAAACGAATTAATTCTCCGTCATTCATGGGATTCAATCCGAGGCTTGAATTGCGAATCGCTTTTTCAATCTCTCCGAAAATCCCTTTTTCGAAAGGCTTGATGGCAATCGTGCGCGCATCGGGTGTTGTGATGGATGCTGCTCCCGAAATCGGCGTAGGCATTCCATAATAATCAATCATTAAACCATCCAACATCGAGGTGCTCGCTTTGCCGGCACGAATTTTAGATAATTCAATGTTTAAGTGTTTGATTGCGCCCTCCATGGTTTCTTGGGTCGCATCAATATAAAATTCAATTTCTTCCATTGGGTTTTAGCTAATTAATGTTCCTACATCTTCACCTGAAACAAGCGCGGCCAAATTGCCTTCCTTGTTCATGTCAAAAACGATAATGGGTAAAGTATTTTCTTGGCATAAAGTAAATGCCGTGGTATCCATGATTTTCAAACCTTTTTGAATGGCTTCCGAAAAGCTTAAGTGGGTAAAGCGAGTTGCCGTTGGATCTTTTTCCGGATCTGCGGTGTAAACGCCATCCACACGTGTACCCTTTAACACGACATCTGCCTCGACTTCAATTGCTCGCAAAGAGGCTGTCGAGTCAGTTGTGAAATAAGGGTTACCTGTTCCTGCACCAAAGATGACAATGCGACCTTTTTCAAGGTGGCGAATGGCTCTCCGACGAATAAATGGTTCGCAAACAGCTTCTACTTTTAAAGCCGTCATCATGCGCGTATACAATCCTTGTTTTTCTAATGCTGCTTGAACCGCCATGCCATTGATAACCGTGGCAAGCATTCCCATGTAATCACCTTGAACGCGGTCAATGCCCGCTTTTGCTGCACTCGCACCTCGGAAAATATTTCCTCCGCCGATTACAATGGCAACCTCAACACCTAAATCATGCACTTTTTTGATTTCGGCAGCATATTGGCCTAAAATAACGGGGTCAATCACCTCGTCTCTGGTCGACAATGCTTCACCTGAAAGTTTTAAAAGGATACGTTTGTATTTAGTGTCTTTCATGTGTTGTTGAGATTTATGCGGTGCAAATTTAGAAAATTAATCGGCTTCTTGTTTACCTTTTGGCTTGATAATCTTTGGCCTCTGGTAATTTCCACCAGGCTAAATAAGGATGTGCATGATGCTCATAATGATAACCGAAAAAGTAGCAAGAGATAAAGGCCCAAATGTGATTACGCTTTTGGCTTCGGGATTGCGTTTTGTTTTCGGGTGCATGTTCACCACGGTGTGGTAAATAGGTGCCGAAAAAGAATAATTGGAGTGTACTTAAAATTGCGGGTACTTCCCAATAAACGATCAAATTTTCCATGGGTAACCAAAGTTTCAACACATTGTATGCAATCGCCATGGCTAAAATTTGTTGCCAGGTGACGTATTGCCACATAAACTTAAACCACCAAATGAAAAAGTTTCCCTGATGCACATCGGGGTCCTGGGAAGTATTAACATAATCGTGGTGCCAATGATGCTTCTTTCGCAACACGGTATAATTATTAAAGGCAAAAAGCGTGGCACAAACCCAGCCGATCGCATGATTTAATTTGGGGTATTCGGGAGAAACAACCCCATGAATGGCATCATGTGAGGTAATAAATAAGCCGGTATATAAATGGGTTTGAATCAATACATGCACATAAGTCCAGGGTGATTGAAAATCCAAGGGATGCAAGAGCATATATGTCAAATGTGCCGACCAAAGCGTCAGGAGGGCAAAAGCCCAAAATAATCCCGTAAAATTGTTTACTTTGTTCACCTGTTTTTGACTGATGGTCAAAATTAATACTAATTACCTATGAAAAATGTTTTCGTCGTGATATTCCTTTGCGGAATTTCATTTATGTCGTTTGGCCAAAAAACGTATTGCAATCCCATGAATTTGGATTATGGTTTTACCCCCATTCCCAATTTTTCTGAGCAAGGAAGGCATAGAGCGACAGCAGATCCCGTAATCTCCTTTTTCAAAAATCAATATTACCTGTTTTCAACTAATCAATGGGGTTATTGGGTGAGTAATGACCTAGTCGATTGGAAATTTATTCCACGTAAATTTTTACAGCCTTACCACAAAGTCTATGATGAACTTTGTGCCCCGGCTACTTTGACGCTTGGGGATAGTCTGTTGGTCATCGGTTCTACCTATGAAAAGAATTTTACATTGTGGTATAGCCAGCATCCCCAAACGGATACTTGGAAAGAAGCCGTTCATGCATTTACGGCTGGGGCATGGGATCCTGCCTTTTTTGAGGATGATGATAAACGAGTTTATTTATACCACGGATCAAGCAATACCTATCCCATGTACGGCCAAGAAATCAATCGTAATACTTTACAACCAATTGGCGAGCGGCATGAACTAATACGTTTGCATGATGATATTCATGGCTGGGAACGCTTTGGCGAATACCAAGACAATACCTTTCTTAAGCCATTCATGGAAGGGGCGTGGATGAATAAATACAAGGGGAAATACTACTTGCAATATGGTGCGCCGGGGACGGAATTTTCTTCCTACGGAGATGGGGTTTATACATCAGATAAGCCTTTTGGCCCATTTACTTATCAAGCACACAATCCTTTTTCATTTAAGCCGGGCGGATTTACGCGCGGTGCAGGTCATGGAGCAACTTTTGAAGGTCAATACGGGAATTGGTGGCATGTGTCCACGATTACCATTGCTGTGAAAAATAGTTTTGAACGTCGCTTGGGTTTATGGCCTACGGCTTTTGATGCCGATGGTATTTTGTACACGAACACGGCCTATGGGGATTATCCGCATCGGATGCCTACGGCCCGAGTGGAAAATCCCCGCGATTTATTCACCGGATGGATGTTGTTGAATTACAATAAACCTGTCCGGGTGTCATCGAGTCTTCCAGGTTATGGTGCTAATTACGCGGTGGACGAGCAAATGAAGACATATTGGTCGGCGAAATCTGCCAAAGCAGGCGAATTTATCGAATCCGATCTAGGAGAGGTTTCAACGGTTCGTGCGATTCAAGTAAATTATGCCGATCAGGATGTCGATTCGTCGTTTCTGGGTAAGATACCGGGTATCTATCATCAATATGTGATCGAGTCTAGTTTGGATGGAAAACGCTGGTCGGTAGCCGTAGATAAGTCAGCAAATAAATCAGATGTTCCACACGATTATGTGGAATTAACCAAACCCATCGAAGCTCGGTTCATTCGGTTGACGAATAAACACATGGCTGCGGGGAAATTTGCAATTAGTGGTTTGCGTGTATTTGGTTTAGGGCATGGGGAAAAACCGGGAGTAGTGAAGGATTTAATTGTTTTGCGAGGGGACCATGACAAACGAAGTGCTTGGTTGAAATGGGGTCACATTAGCAATGCCACAGGTTATGTAGTTTATTCGGGTATTTCGCCAGATAAATTATATACATCCGTGCAGGTATTTGGGGCGAATGAATATTATTTCAAATCCATGGATAAAGATCGAACCTATTATTTTCAAATCGAAGCTTTCAATGAAAATGGCATAGGTGTTCGCGGGCCAGTGATTAAGTCGGAGTAAGAATCGCCTGTCCCACGGCGCATTGCATGCATTTTTTCTTTTCACAGTAATGGCGAAACCAGTGCATGCAGGCTTGTGATTCGTGTGCGGTTTTGATGGGGAGTCCGAGGGAGCTAAAATAGCGCGTAATCTGATTGTTTTCGCCATGTAGTTCAGCTAGCCAGCGCCAAGCCTTTTGCTCGTATTGCGGCTGATTTCGTTCACGGCTGTAACAAATCAACATGGGTATGAGCGTATTAATGCAAATGGATTGAAAGGAACTAGTTCCCAAACGCGTATGATGCGGTGCACTTTTTTTGCCAAATTGGACATGATTGCCCCAATACCCTTCCAAAGGAATCTCAAAAAGTTGTTGAATCGTTTTCAATTCTTGCATTTCAAGTAATAAGGATAATAGGGCGCAATTCGCTCGGATGATCTCCGCAAATTGAGCGATCCTAATTTGCGGAAAATTGGCCGGTCGGAGCCTTAGCATTTTCCAATCCGATTTTTGCAAGTGGCTTTCGGGCCAAGCATGTTTTTTCTTCAGATGGATGTATTCTCGCCTGAGTTCGACTTGGTATTCATCTTGAATGGGTTCTTCCAATAATCCGGCAATTCCAAACAGCGCTGCTTCAATCCCCACATGTCGATCGCGGTAGAGCAAGATGAGTTTCAAAGGCAGGCATCTTGCTAGTCGGAGCATAGGTTCCGAATTGAGCGAGAATCCGAAACTTTTGGCTAGGGAAATGTAAAAGGCTTCCTCCCAGTCACCTTTTTTTTCGATCAAAATCTTACGCATGTCATTGTATTTCCCAAGCATGCGCGCTTGAATCATATGGTTAATCATGTCCGTTTTGATATTCCTAGAAACCGATTCGAAAAATGCATGACATGCTAAAGGATGTTGACTTGTGTTGCTGATCTCTACTTGATTCTTTTGTACCCATTTTGCGAGACAGAGTGTTGGGATTGACTTCCCCGCTTCGTATTGGATGGTCTGATTATCTTCCCAAACGACATGCAATATGACATTTTCGTAGCTTTTGTCTGCATCGTGTCGGTGCAGAAGCCAGTCGGAGGATTTGACATGCAATTCCACCGCACCAACCCATTCTATCCCGTCGATTCGAATTCGTGCATGCTGAAAATCCGCGCCGGCATGGCTGTTCTCAATTCCCGGAGAAATAATTTGAACTGATTCTCCTGTGGTGAGTTGGGGATTTTGCTGGAAGCGTCGATTCTTCCAAATAACGGCCATGTTGAGTTCATTCATCTTGTTTCGGTTCGATGAATGAAGGTAAGGAGCTCAGCGATAAGTAAATTGGTAAAATGACGAAGCGCTACAAATTATCAGGCTTTTGATTTATTGACCAAGTAAATTCCTGCAAGTAGCACAAACATGAAAAATATTTGCGACAGGTAAATCGCTTCGCCGTCCACAAAACCCCAGCCTAAAGCCACAATAGGAATCATGTAGGTTACGGAACTTGCCACAATTGCACTAGTCCACTTGATGATTTGGTTGAAGACCAGCATTCCGATTGCAGAGCCAAAAAGACCTAAGGCCATCGCAGAGATGAATGCCCAGAGGTGTTCGTTGTCCAAGGGGATTTCGAAAAAACCGGTGGAATACAAGAGTCCAAGAGCCAATGGCCCAATCATCATGAAGATACCGGATGTGGAAGTTAAGGGGTGTAGATCGCTAAGTTTCGTTTTGACAATATGCATATTGATGCCATAGAGAAAAGTCGCTAAAACCACCCATAAGGCATGGACATTAAAATCGATGTTGAAACCTTGGCCTGCAAAAAGTAGGCCTAGGCAGCCAAGAAGCCCAACGAGAATTCCTGTCATTTGTTTCCAAAGAAATGCTTGTGCAAAAAACAGGATGCCAATGATTAAAGTAAACAAAGGAGTGAAGGCGTTTAGCATGCCGGACAAGGCGCTGGAAAGGTGTTGGCCTGCAATTGCGAACAAGATGGCGGGAATTAGATTTCCAGTAAGACCTGCGGACAAAAAAGAAAGGCTGTGTTTGCGCTCGATGTATTTGAAACGCTTCAAGAATATTGGTAAAAAGAATAAACTCGCTGAGCAAATGCGAAGGGCCCCAACTTGCAATGCCGAATAATGTGCAAGGCTTTTTTTGACCAAGATGAATGAACTTCCCCAGATAAGTGCCAATCCTAGGATGGCGAGGAAAATGATGATACTTGGTTTTTTATTCTCCGGCATAATGGATGGCAATTTCGTTGAGGGTTTCTTTGATTTCTTCGAGTGAATAACTCGTAACAAGTTTGGTGCGGAAAGGTTTAAAATGATCCATGCCGCGGAAGTAATTGGAATAATGGCGACGCATTTCAACGATACCGCCGTGGTTGCCTTTCCAGCGTATTGAAAAGTCTAGGTGGGATTCACAAACAGCAATTCGTTCCGCAATCGTAGGAGGTGCTTGAATTTTTCCAGTTGCCAAATAATGTTTGATCTCGTTGAAAATCCAGGGATATCCGATAGATGCTCGACCAATCATAATGCCATCCACACCGTATTTATCGCGGTATTCCAACGCCTTTTGTGGTGAATCGATGTCGCCATTACCAAATATTGGTATTTTGATACGTGGGTTTTTTTTGACTTTGGATATCAAACGCCAATCGGCCTCGCCCTTATACATCTGCACACGCGTTCTGCCATGAATGGTTAATCCTTGAATGCCAATGTCCTGAAGGCGTTCTGCGACATCTTCGATGTTTTTGGTGGAGTCGTCCCAGCCCAGGCGTGTTTTTACGGTCACGGGGAGATGGGTGGCTTTCACCACGGCTTCGGTCATGGCGACCATTTTGGGAATATCTTGTAGTAGGGCTGCGCCGGCGCCTTTGCAGGCAACTTGTTTGACGGGGCAGCCGTAATTGATGTCGATTAAGTCGGGACCTGCCTTCGTGGCAATTTCGGCGCAAGCGGCCATGGTTTCGATGGAGCTGCCGAAAAGCTGGATGCCTATCGGCCGTTCATATTCGAAAATGTCGAGCTTTTGAACGCTTTTTGCCGCATCACGAATTAAGCCTTCGGAAGAGATAAATTCGGTATACATTAAGTCGGCGCCATTCGCTTTACACACGGCACGAAAGGGTGGATCAGACACGTCTTCCATGGGTGCTAATAACAATGGGAAGTCCCCTAACTCGATGTTTCCTATTTTTACCATTCTGATTAAAAATTGCGTAAATTTACGAGCATTATGGAAGAAAACTATTATCAGGGGCCAACTCGTTGGTTGGGACTAAGTTCAAACCTCCTCAGTCTATTGGGATTTTTCTTGGTTGGCAGCTTTTTAGGTCAATTTTTTGGTTTGTTGGCCGTTGTCGCATTGATGGAATTTCCAACGCAAAATATTGAGGCCTTTCAAACCCAAATCTTGGATTTCATTTCACATCCTCAAAAATACGAAGGAGCCTTTCATGCGATGATGGCATTGCAGTGGTTTTCGGCGTTATTTACCTTTTTGTTAGGAGCTTGGGCCTATTTGAGATTCGTAGAAAAGCGTTCGATTTTTGATTTGAATCGTGTGGAGGCGCCTGGTTTTCAGGTGTTTTCTTGGGCTATTTTGACGGTGTTGGTTGGGATGCCTGCCATGGAATATTTGATCGAATGGAATCAGCATATTCAGTTACCTGCGGGTTATGAGGGCTTGGAAAAAGCAATGCAAAATTCGGAGAAAAGTATGGAGGAGTTGACCAAATTTTTGTTGAATTTTCATTCGGATATGGATTTTGCATTGGCCGTCATGGTGATTGCAGGAATGGCTGCTTTGGGAGAAGAAATCTTCTTTAGAGGGGTATTGCAAAGCATGTTTGAGCGGTATATCGGGAACAAGCATGTGGCTATTTGGCTTGCAGCGGCAATCTTTAGTTTTATTCATTTTCAATTTTATGGATTTTTTCCTCGGATGTTTTTAGGGGCATTTTTTGGTTATTTATATGTTTGGTATCGGAGTATTTGGGTACCAATCGCCGCCCACTTTTTTAATAATGCTTGGACATTGTTGATGCATTATTTGTATCAGCAAAAAAATATAAGCATTGATCCGGTGGACATGGTTAATTCGATCCCTTGGTGGTCAGCTGTTTTGTCAGTGGTATTAGTTGGCTTTTATATTCGTAGATTGCATACCTATCGAACGGAAAATTAAATGGAAGGCTGGAAATTAATTGGGCAATCGCGCACGGGGATTGATTTGGAGATGCAGAAAGCGTTGCTTTGGGAAAAGGCGGAAATTCGTGCGGTCGTGATGAATAAGAAATTAAGTGCTTACGACTTGGGAAATTGGGAGCTGTATGTGCACCAAGATGAAGAAGCTGAGGCGCTCAACATATTAAAAGTTTAATTATGGGGTTACGAAATTTATCCAATTTGCAGCAGCGGGTCATTGCCGCGGTTATCGCCGTTCCTTTTTTGTTGTTTTGTGTGTTATATAGTGATTATACCTTTTTGGTGCTGTTTTTGGTTATTGGTGTTTTGGCTCAGTTGGAGTTTTACAAATTGGTTGGAAGTATTAGTGACAATCTACCCTTGACATTTTATGGTACTTTTTGCGGTGTAGTGATGCACGTGCTGACTTTCTTTATAGAGAAGGGGGATTTGGCCTATCAATATTATTACATTCTTTCGCCTTTATTGACGCTGATATTTTTCATCAAATTGTATAAATCTAAAGATGAAAAACCCTTCAAAAATATTGCTTATACCTTTTTGGGCATTATTTATGTGGCATTGCCATTTACTTTATTAACCGTTTTAGCCTACATCAAAAATGATACTTACGATCCAAACATTGTGTTGGGTTGTTTATTCTTGTTGTGGGCGAGTGACTCGGGAGCTTATTTTGCGGGAACGAAGTTTGGGAAGACCAAGTTATTTGAGCGTGTTTCGCCGAAGAAATCTTGGGAGGGGAGTATAGGCGGGATGATTACGGCTATGGTTGTTGCGACGATCATTGCGCATTATTATACGAACTATTCCGCATTTCAATGGTATGCGATCGGCATCATCATAGTAATTGCGGGAACCTATGGAGATTTGGTTGAATCCTTGTTTAAGCGTAGTATTAACATCAAAGATTCGGCGGATACGATTCCGGGTCATGGTGGATTTTTGGATCGTTTTGATGGCTTATTGTTGTCGATTCCTTTTATCATTCCTTTCGTAAAATTATTTCCGTAGTTCATCGTTAACGAATATTAAGAAATCGCTATTTAAAATTTTCTTTACTTGCGTCATGTTTCAAAAACGCTTTCTCCTTGTGATTTTATTGTGCTTGTGGGCAAGTGCATCTTTATTCGCACAGGGTCAAGACAAGACGGTTTTATTCAATGCGCGGATTATTTCGGCGACAAATTCAGAATATCTTCCTTTGGCGTATGTGTACATTCCGGCAGCGGGGCGGGGGGCTTTGAGTGATAATTTTGGTGCGGTGGATTTATATGTATTTCCGGGGGATAGTGTGGTGGTGACTTATGTGGGTTATAAGCCCCAGTATTATATTATTCCGCGGACGACGGG
>DKIP01000099.1 GCA_002454335.1 Cytophagaceae bacterium UBA6715
ATCGCTTAAATGTATTAGCTGAATTCGTAAAGCCGAATCGTATTTTACCTACTGTGATTGAATTTACGGATATCGCTGGCTTGGTGAAAGGTGCTTCTCAAGGTGCAGGTCTTGGCAATAAATTCTTAGCGAATATTCGCGAAGTGGACGCAATCATTCACGTAGTTCGTTGTTTCGAGGATGAAAACATCATTCACGTGGAAGGCCGTGTGAATCCAATCTCCGATAAGGAGATTATCGACATGGAATTACAATTGAAAGATTTGGAATCTATCGATAAGAAAATACAAAAAACAGAACGTGCAGCGAAAAATGGGGACGCCAAAGCAAAACAAGAATTTGCGGCTTTGCAACAGTTTAAAGCAACGTTGGAAGAAGGAAAATCTGCACGTACTGTTGTGATGGATGCCGATTTACGTGAGGTAGCAGTAGGCGATTTGTGTTTGTTGACCGACAAGCCCGTAATCTACGTGGCCAATGTAGATGAGGCTTCTTTAACGAAAGGAGGAAATGAATTTGTTGATGCTTTACGTGCGAATGTAGCAGCGGAGCAAGCAGAAGTTATCGTTGTTTGTGCAGCATTGGAAGCACAAATTTCGGAAATTGAAGATGTAGAGGAACGTCAAATGTTCCTAGATGAATATGGTTTAGCCGAATCTGGTTTGAGTAAATTGATTCGTAGTTCTTATGCCTTGCTTAATTTGATTACCTACTTTACGGCGGGTGTTCAAGAAGTTCGTGCTTGGACGATTCAAAAGGGCTGGAAAGCTCCGCAAGCAGCTGGTGTGATTCATACCGACTTTGAGCGTGGTTTTATTCGGGCGGAGGTGATTAAATTTGCCGACTACCAAACCTATAAAAGCGAAGCGGCTTGTAAAGAAGCAGGTAAGCTAAGTGTAGAAGGTAAAGATTACATCGTTCATGATGGTGACATCATGCATTTCAGATTCAATGTTTAATTGATCGAGCTTACTTTTTGGTAACCGATGAGTTCATCGTATCGTTTACCTGGTTTGCGTTGATATACAAAGATTTCATAACTATTTTCTGTTTGAGCATAATTCCCTTCTAAGTAATTGGAAGGGTTTTTTGTTTCAAAGCGGTAATTGTAAATTCCTTGTTTCAACTGAATGCTCGCCTCATATGTTCCCGTGCTTGCATTATAATGCATTTCATTTTCAGTTGTTTTCTGAAATTGATTAAATGCTCCACACACATAAATGGGTTCCGCTTGTTGGCTTGATTTAAAGCGAAAAGTACATGTCACATAATCCGCAAAAAGCGGATTACTTGAATTTTCATAGTTCTCAATCACATAAGCGCCATTGTTGTCATTTCGCTGCACATATGCATAATTCCCCTGGGGTGTCTCGATAAGCGTAAACAACCGAGTTTCATTTTCTCTCACATCCCAATGATCGATATAACTTAATTTTTGTTGCGTACTTCGAAGGTCAACTAAGCGATATTCGTTTCCTCCAGCGATGGCTTGCTCGTTTTCGTAGGTAGGAAAATGAATGCTTTGCTCCATCGGATTCATGATTCCCGTGGGCATTTTCGGCAGTTGATTTTGAATGATTTCATTCTGCTTAACGTAAATTTTTAGATCCTCTGCCGCATTGAGCATGAGCCCGCTTGGGTACTTTAGTTTTATGTCTAGGTTTTGATGGGTGTTGCGTAAGGCATTACTCCGACCAAATCGAACCTGCGTCGCTACGGTCAACTCCTGTGAATATACACAATAGCGCTGCGTGAGGATTGTATCCCTTTTGGCTCTATTATATAACATGACGACATAATTGCCTGCAAGCTTTACGCGCGGTAGTGCGATTTGATAATGCCGATAAGGTACTTTGGTACCCATGGAGGCCTGCGAATCACGTACGGGAATATCATTAAAATCCTGAAGAAACTCGATATCGGAAAGGGGAGAAGCTGTCCAGTCCGACTGGCAATGAATCACACGCAAATAGAGCGAATTACGATTCTGCAGAGATAAGTCATCCATGGTTAAATGCCAATTTCCTTGAGCGTTAATGTCAAAACTCGGCTGTGCTTGAATGAGCTCATGCGGAACCAACTCACTTAGATAAACACTCTTAATTTTCGGATCAACAATTCGATTTTGAAATTGCCCTGTTGCAGTTAATTGGAATGAAATCAATAAAACGATGAATAGGGTGCTCCGCATATTAGCCGATTAATAACTCCCACTCGGCAGTTGTTTCTTCAAGTTTCACTTGCGCGGCATGGCGTTTTGTTTCCAAGGCTTTAAGCTCATCAAATTTTGATTCCGCAGCTACGCTGGCCATCTCGTTTTCGATTTGCTCAATTTCTTGTTCCAATTCCATGATTTGATTCTCCAACTTCTCAATGGCCTTTGCTGAATTTTGATTGACAGGTTTATGTTCAACAGGAGCTAATTCAGGCTTTGGCTTAGCAACAACCGCCTTGGCAGTCGTTTGATTCGTAGGTCTGCTCGCCATCCACGTCTCATATTCATCGAATGAACCTGGATATTCTTTAATTTCATGATCTTCAATGTACCAAATCTTATTAGCAATATTGGAAACGAAATAACGGTCGTGGGAAACGACTACATAGGTTCCTTCGTATTGTTGTAGGGCTTGGATCAATATATTCACCGACTGCATGTCCAAGTGGTTGGTCGGCTCATCGAGTAATAGGAAGTTGGCCTCCGAAATCAATACCTTCGCCAATGCCACACGTGATTTTTCACCCCCGGACAATACCTTGATCTTTTTGAATACTTCTTCTCCAGAGAATAAGAAGCAGCCCAAGACACTACGTAATTCCATTTCGGTTTTGGTAGTTCCAGTTGCTTTTAATTCGTCAATTAAGGTATTTTCTACGTTCAAACTCTCTAATTGGTGTTGAGCAAAGAAGGATTCAATTACATTGTGACCTGTTCTACGCTCACCTTCAATTTGTTCTGTACCCGAAATGACTCGTAATAAAGTCGATTTACCTTTTCCATTTGCACCAATCAAGGCAATTTTATCTCCTCGGTTAATCGTAGCAGAGGTTTTTTTCAAGATGACCTTTTCGCCATAAGCTTTTGAGACATCCTCTAAAAACAAGATGAAACGACCTGGTTCTGTCCCAAAATTGAATTTGAAATTCACCTTCGCTTTCTCATCGATGACATCATCAAT
>DKIP01000028.1:0-1259 GCA_002454335.1 Cytophagaceae bacterium UBA6715
CCGAAGTAGTCCGTACGGGAATCGAACCCGTGTTTCATCCGTGAAAGGGACGTGTCCTAACCCCTAGACGAACGGACCATTATTTATTTTGGTGGCACAAAGGTAGGCTTTTCCCTTTTAAATCCAAAACCTTGATTCAAAAAAAGCGTATTTTTTTCTAATTTATTTTCGCTATTTTAGCCTTATCATTGAAACTGAACCCCTTATGGCAAATGTAAAACCTTATTCCCGACTGACCGATTTTGACGTCGCGCTTTTCCTAAATGGCAAACACACACGCCTTTACGAAAAATTAGGTGCATTCGAAATCGAACATGAAGGAGAAATCGGAACTTTTTTTGCCGTTTGGGCACCCAATGCCGAAGCGGTTCATGTGATCGGTAACTTTAATTTTTGGGATAAATTTTCGCATCCCTTGATGAAACGCTGGGATTCCTCTGGAATTTGGGAAGGATTTATTCCTGGAGTCCGCCATGGCGAAACCTATAAATACGGCATCCAAGCAAAATCCGGCGAATATTTAGAAAAACTTGACCCCATGGGTCTGTTTTGCGAAACTCCTCCCAAAACCGCTAGCATCGTTTGGTCCACCTACAAAGAATGGAACGACGCGCCTTGGATGGAGAACCGCAAAGCCAAAAATGCCTTGGACGCTCCCATGTCCGTATATGAGGTCCATTTAGGCTCGTGGCAAAAAACACTCGATGATCAATACCTGACCTACGACGATTTCGCAGAAAAACTCGTTTCCTATGTTAAAGAAATGAATTTCACCCACGTGGAATTCATGCCGGTCATGGAACATCCCTTCGCTCCATCATGGGGATATCAAATTACCGGATACTTTGCCCCTTCGTCTCGTTTTGGCGACCCGCAAGGCTTCATGCGCCTCGTAGAACGCTTTCACCAAGAAGGCATTGGCGTTATCCTCGACTGGGTTCCCTCCCACTTTCCTGGCGATGCACATGGTTTAAAAGATTTTGACGGAACGGCTATTTATGAGCATCCAGATCCGCGGAAGGGCTATCACCCCGACTGGAAATCCTATATTTTCGATTACGGTCGCACCGAGGTCCGCAGCTTTTTATTATCCAACGCCGCATTTTGGTTGGAGCGCTACCATGTCGATGGATTGCGCGTAGATGCCGTGGCATCCATGCTTTACCTCGATTATTCGCGTAACGATGGTGAATGGATTCCAAACGAATTCGGAGGAAATCATAACCTAGATACGATTTCATTTTTACAGGATCTCAACG
>DKIP01000028.1:1439-2176 GCA_002454335.1 Cytophagaceae bacterium UBA6715
CTTAATGAGTTGACCTTCTCCCTGATTTATGCTTTTACGGAGAATTTTTGCTTACCGCTTTCGCACGACGAAGTAGTATACGGTAAAAACTCCTTGTTGAATAAAATGCCAGGGGATGATTGGCAGCAATTTGCAAATCTCCGACTCCTGTTTTCTGAACAATTCACACATCCTGGAACGAAATTAATCTTTCAAGGGGGTGAATTTGGCCAAAGAGAAGAATGGAACCACAGTGTGAGCCTAGATTGGCATTTGACCGAATATGCGCCACACAAAGGGATTCAGGCGACGATGAAGGCACTTAATAAACTCTATCGCGAAGAACCTGCTTTATACAAAAAGCAGTTTTCACATGAAACCTTTGAATGGTTAGAATCCAATGATCAAGGGAATTCCGTGGTAAGTTTCTTACGCAAGGGTGAAACCAACAAAGAAACTTTGATCGTTATCTTGAATTTAACACCCGCGCCACGCGAAGATTACCGCATTGGTGTTCCATTACCAGGTGTTTGGAAGGTATTGTTTAATTCCGATAAAGGTGAATTTGGAGGCTCCGACTACCCTACGAAAGGTGCAGTTATGACAGAAGAGTATGGCTGGCATGGCAAGGCATTCTCGATTTCCATCAATCTCCCTCCTCTTTCTTGTTTGATCTTAAAGGCTTAATACAAAAGGGCGGAAACAATAAAGACTCAGAAAAATTCCGAGCCTTTATTCAATCCGCCTAAGTAGTATTT
>DKIP01000028.1:2296-4266 GCA_002454335.1 Cytophagaceae bacterium UBA6715
CAGAAAATTTATACTATTCAAATAATTAATGTTTTTTCGCCAAGATATCCTCCATATCGGAGAGCTCTACTTCCAAAGCTTTGGTCGAAATCGTTATCTCCCATGCACTCAACATCAATGCGACGCTCATACCTAACAAAGCAATTCCGAAAAACCAGCGCGCAACCAATTGCATCTCGAAGAAGATAAAAAACATGCATATGACACTTAGAATCAAACTGACGATCGCGATGATTTGCATGTTTTGAATCAATTTCATGCGTAAACGGAGATTTTCAATTTGCTTCAAAATCGAATCGTCGGGGTTTTGTTGGAACTTCTCATGCAGCCCACGAATCAGCGATGCCATGGACATGAAACGATTCGTGAAAGCAATCATCAACAAAGAAACCGTTGAGAATAATAATGCGGGAGTACCGATGCCTAATTCCATCTTATTTGATATAATATTCGTCTAAATACATCGACATCTCTTCTTGAATCTTCTTCGCCTCGCGTTTCGCATCAATCGCAGGATTGTCTCCTGCATAAATGATTCCACGGGATGAATTCACCAAAAGACCCACGCGGGAATTCATGGCGTATTTAGCAACATCTTCCAAACTACCCCCTTGCGCGCCTACACCGGGAACCAAAAAGAAATTATCCGGCGCAATTTCACGCACCTTTTGCAAGAAATCAGAGCGAGTCGCGCCGATTACGAACATCATTTCCTCTGGGGAACCCCAACTCTGGGCTAAGCGCATTACGCGTTCATACAAGGGAATGTAATCTTCCGACTTCGTCATTTGGAAATCATGACCACCTGGATTGGAAGTTAAGGCTAATAAAATGACCCATTTATCTTCAAAACGCAGAAAAGGTTCTACGGAATCATGTCCCATATAGGGTGCGACAGTTACAGAATCGAAATTAAATCCAGCACAACCCGGGTCAAAAAAGGTTTGTGCATATTTATATGCCGTATTCCCTATGTCTCCACGTTTCGCATCAGCGATGGTAAATACATCCTTTGGCATGTATTCCATCGTCTTTTGTAAACTCTCCCATCCTTTTGGACCAAAGGCTTCGTAAAAGGCGATATTCGGTTTGTATGCTACCGCATAATCAGCTGTCGCATCAATCACCGCTTTATTAAATGCGAAAACAGGATCTGCCTCTTTTTTAAAGGCGGCAGGAATTAAAACGGGATCCGTATCCAAGCCCACGCACAGAAATGAGCGCTTATTTTCTATATGCTTAACTAATTCGGTTGAATTCATGGTGATTTAGGAAAAGGCATTGTATTAATGCCTAAATATCGATAATTTTGGCACAAATTAAGGCCTTTCCTAGGCAATATCAAACAAAGGAATTTAAATTCTATGCAATTTATCCAGCACGATCTACCCGGAATTATTGAATGTATCCCCACTAAATTTCACGATGACCGCGGTCATTTCTACGAATCATACAACCAAACGCGTTTTGCTGCGAATGGGATTCCAGAAAATTTTGTGCAAGACAATTATTCCTACTCGACAGCTGGCGTTATTCGTGGCCTGCACTTCCAAAAAGATCCGCACGGCCAAGGAAAATTGGTTCGTTGCATGACAGGAAAAGTGATGGATGTTGTGGTCGACTTGCGAAAGAGTTCACCGACTTTTGGCCAACATGGAACTTATATTCTCGATGCGGAAATAGGCAACATGCTGTATGTTCCCGTGGGATTTGCCCATGGATTTGTGGCCTTGACAGACGCCATTTTTGTATACAAATGCACTGATTTCTGGAACAAAGAGGCAGAATCAGGAATCCGTTGGAATGACCCAACCTTGAACATTGATTGGGGTGTAGATCATGCCATTGTATCAGAAAAGGACCAAATATTACCCCTATTTGACCCAAACGAAACAATATTTAAGTAATTTTCATACCTTTGCAACAATGACTCGCAAGCTGATTTTATCAAGCCCATTATTGGAAATAAC
>DKIP01000086.1 GCA_002454335.1 Cytophagaceae bacterium UBA6715
ATTCACTGAAAATCAGTAAAGACTTCATCGAAAAAAAATTAAAAAAAATGAACAAACTCGACTTATCGCGAAATAATCCTACCTTTGTCAACGCAAATACGCCCCCATTTTAAGGGAACAAATACAGAATCAATGAAAGACTATCACATCGTTTACGAAGATAATCACCTCCTAATAGTAAATAAAAGGGCAGGAATTCTCGTGCAAGGCGACAGCACAGGCGACGTAACATTAACCGATGTGCTTAAAGACTATATCAAAGAAAAATACCAAAAACCGGGTGCGGTTTTTTTGCACCCCGTTCACCGACTAGATCGCCCGGTGAGTGGACTTGTCATTTTTGCTCGTACATCCAAAGCGCTTGAACGCATGATGGAGATGTTCCGCAAACGAGATATCCAAAAAACCTATTGGGCAGTTACGCGCAAAAAGCCTTACCCAGAAAAAGGAAAGCTAACACATTGGCTTTTGAAAAACGAAGCAAAAAATACCACCACGGCTTATGACTTCCCTGAAAACAAAGCCCTCAAAGCGGAATTGAACTACAAAGTATTAGGAAAAATCAACTTACACTATTTAGTTGAAGTAGAACCTATCACCGGTAGACCCCATCAAATTCGAGTGCAATTAGCCTCTTTGGGATGCCCTATTCGTGGCGATATCAAATACGGATACGATAAACCCAATCCCGACGCAAGCATCAACCTACATGCCCGTCGCTTGTATTTCATCCACCCGATCAAGAAAACACCGATCATCTGCAAAGCATCTGTTCCAGAAAACCCTTTCTGGGAAGAATTCTTGGAATTAGATCCCGATGATTTCAAAATGAAAAATTTGGATTACCTATACGAATAAAAAAAGGAGCTTAAATAAGCTCCTCTAATGTCGTCTTTTCCAAAACTGATAAATTGGCATCCCGCCATTTGGCCAAAACAGTACGCAATTGGCATGTTTCCTCATCTGCACAATCATCGCACTTGCCATAAAAATGTAAGGAAACACATAATGCAGGCGCAATCGGACCGTCCACAATTCGAATAATCTTCGCAAAGGTCACCTCACTCGGCGGAACACGTAAATAATAACCGCCACCTTTACCTTTCTGACTTTGCAAAATTCCATGATTGCGCAACTCCAATAAAATAGCTTCCAAAAATTTCTTTGGGATATGCTCAGACTCCGCAATGTGCGAAATTAATAATGGCCCTTTTTCATAAGCCTGAGCCAATACCTTCAATGCCTTTAATGCATATTTTGCCTTCTTCGAAATCATAGTTTTGTTGAATGATAACCAAAGCTACTAATTTTTTATAAATACTCCACTAAGCCAATCGATTAACTAAGAAAGACCAAAAAAAAGGCTGCCCATTGCTGGACAGCCTTTTGACATAATTCAATTGAATTAGAAACGGAAGTGAGAGAACGCTTTGTTCGCCTCCGCCATTCTGTGCGTATCATCTTTCTTCTTCACAGCTGCTCCCTCTCCTTTAGATGCTGCAATGATTTCATTCGCTAAACGATCCATCATTGTTTTGTCACCACGCTTACGAGCATAACCAATTAACCACTTCATTCCCAATGAAACTTTACGTTCAGCGCGTACTTCTGTTGGTACCTGGAAGTTTGCACCACCCACACGACGGCTCTTAACCTCGACAGATGGCATCACATTGTTTAATGCTTTTTTCCAAGTTTCTAAACCGTTTTCTTTTGTACGCTCCTCAACCTTGTCCAATGCATCATAAAAAATGGTAAATGCAGTTGATTTCTTTCCGTCGTACATTAAGTTGTTTACAAACTTAGTTACTAATACATCCTTAAATTTAGGATCTGGTAATACGTAGCGCTTTTTTGGTTTCGCCTTTCTCATGTTGTTAGTTTTTTAATTTCGACCCAACCTTCTGCCTTAACGAAGCATACTGGATCTTTCTGTTAATAAATTATTTCTTCTTACCTGTTGGAGCTGCTTGACCTGGTTTAGGACGTTTTGCACCATATTTCGAACGAGATTGTAAACGTCCAGAAACTCCGGCAGTATCCAATGCTCCACGAATGATGTGGTAACGAACCCCTGGTAAGTCCTTCACACGACCACCACGGATCAAAACGATCGAGTGCTCTTGCAAATTGTGACCTTCACCTGGAATGTAGGCATTCACCTCTTTTTGGTTTGTCAAACGTACACGCGCTACTTTACGCATCGCTGAGTTTGGTTTCTTTGGAGTCGTCGTGTATACACGAGTACAAACTCCTCTTCTTTGTGGGCAAGAATCCAAAGCAGGTGACTTAGATTTCCAAGTCATTTGCTCACGTCCCTTGCGCACTAATTGCTGAATAGTTGGCATTTTAGCGTAATTACCTGTTTAATTATAAATTCATTTAATCCCTTCTTTCATGTAGTATACTCAATTAAATTGAGTTATCCCACACTAATGGGGGTGCAAATTTAACAATAAGAAAGACAAAACAAAACGGTTTGGTAGAAAATTATTTCAAAAACCCCTCGATACCCAATTCCAATCCGCGCAATTCCGCCAATCCACGCAAGCGACCGATTGCCGTATAGCCCGGATTCGTTTTCTTGCCTTCCTGCAAATCATCCAACATGCGATGGCCGTGATCGGGGCGGAATGGAAGTCGGTAATCCTTCCGACCAGCCGCAATCCGCTTCCTTTGCTCCTGAACCAATCCTTTCATCACGCCAAACATATCCACATCGCCATCCAAATGATCTGCCTCATGAAAATTGCCATATTCATCACGTCGTGTCGCACGCAAATGAATAAAGTTAAAGCGATGCCCCAAACGCTCAACCATACCCACTAAATCATTGTCAGCACGAACGCCATAGCTTCCCGTACAAAAACACAATCCATTGACATTGCTTTCATAAGCAGCCAATAATTGCACCGCATCACTTTCCGTACTAACCACGCGTGGTAATCCCAAGATTGGATAAGGAGGATCATCCGGATGTATCGACAACATAACACCAGCCTCCTCAGCCGCCGGCGTTATCTCCCGGATAAAATCATATAAATTCTCACGCAGTTCCTTCTCCCCTACTTCGGCATAAGTGTCTAAAGCTTCCTGGAAAGACTTCAAGGTAAAACTCTCTTCCGAGCCCGGTAAACCTGCTATGATATTGCGAATGAGCTTATCCCGTTGGGCCTGTGTAGATGCATCAAACCATTTCTTTGCACGTTCAATCTGCTCATCAGTATAATGCTGATCCGCACCTGGACGTTTCAACAAGAATAGTTCAAAAGCACAAAACTCAGCCGCATCGAAGCGCAAACCTGTACTTCCGTCTGGAAAACGAAAATCCAAATCCGTTCTTGTCCAGTC
>DKIP01000001.1:0-21638 GCA_002454335.1 Cytophagaceae bacterium UBA6715
GTTAAGAGTTAAGAGTGAAGAGATATATGTTAATCTAATAATTGGGGCGCAATTCGCGCCCTTTTTTATGGGCCATCAACATAAATTGATTCTTAATATTATTTATGATTTGCGCTAGAATTATCAATAGATTTTTTTTGAATTGAATACAAACAAAATGAGCCCGGAATATTTCCGAGCTCAAAATAATAGATCAATAAAATAATACTCTCACCAAATACCTCTTCACTCTTCACTCATTTAAACTGCCACCGGCGCCTTAATTCCTGGATAAGGATCATATCCCTCCAGCGTAAAGTCCTCGTATTGGAAATCCAAGATGTCTTTCACATTTGGATTGATTTTCATCGTAGGAAGAGGCCGCGGAGTACGAGATAATTGCAATTCCACTTGTTCCATGTGATTGCTATAGAGGTGTGTGTCTCCGCCCGTCCATACAAAATCACCCAAGCCTAAATCACATACTTGTGCGATCATCATCGTCAACAAGGCATAAGAAGCGATGTTAAAGGGAACCCCTAAGAATACATCTGCCGAGCGTTGATACAATTGACAAGATAATTTGCCATCGGCCACATAGAATTGAAAGAAGGCATGGCAAGGCATTAAAGCCATTTTGGGCAGGTCTGCCACGTTCCATGCACTGACAATGATCCGACGAGAATCTGGGTTGGTTTTCAGCGTATGGATGGCTTCCTTGATTTGGTCGATCA
The DNA here is from genome assembly GCA_002454335.1 of Cytophagaceae bacterium UBA6715. GTDB lineage: Bacteria > Bacteroidota > Bacteroidia > Cytophagales > Spirosomataceae > Aquirufa. Next base: position 714 of record DKIP01000001.1, read on the forward strand.
CAACGCCGTTGGCACCTTCCCAACTTCTCCACTGTTTGCCATACACCGGACCTAGGTCTCCGTTTGAGTCGGCCCATTCATTCCAAATACTAACATTGTTGTCTGTCAAATACTTAATATTCGTTTCTCCTTTTAAGAACCACAATAGTTCATAAATGATGGATTTTAAGTGCGTTTTCTTGGTTGTTACTAATGGAAAGCCTTCTTCGAGGTTGAATCGCATTTGATAGCCAAAAACACTTGTTGTTCCTGTACCTGTTCGGTCGGATTTAAAAGTTCCGTTTTCTTTAATGTGCGTTAATAAATCTAAATATGCTTGCATGTTAGGCTACGAAGGTTTGTCCGTTTAAAAGTAAACTGTGTGTTATAATTGCGCTAGGCTCTAATTGAGCTGTAGCTGAGCAATATTTGTCCATCGACATTTGGATAGCTTTTAGTGCTTTAATTCCATCGATTTGGCCTCTTAACTCAAATTGAATATTGATTTGTCGAAAAGGAGTCTTCTCCGTTCCCTCAATTTTCTCTCGGTCACCTTGTACACGGATTTGAAAATCCTCCACCACCTGACGTTGCTTTTTTAAGATCAAAATCACATCAATTGCCGTGCAGCCACCTAATCCCATCAATAATAATTCCATGGGACGTGCACCTGCATTATGTCCCCCGATTCCCTCTGCGGCATCGATATGCACCGAAACAGGCGAGGAACCTTTGGCCTCAAAATGAAAATCTTGATCTAATCGATTTAATATTACTTCCATGTTATTTTAATTCAGTGGATTTAATTGCTTTTGTCCATAAAACATCGCCTTTCACGTTGAACAACGTGATGGTCATAGTACGATCTTTCAAGGGACCCGAAACTTCAATTTTTGAAAAAGCGCGTTCTTGTATTAAGGTGCCTGGAACCAAGGTTTCATTGTAATCAAGTTTGACCGCATCCGCTTTGCCAGCTGTCATAGGGGAAACCGTCAAATCGTATAATGGATAAGTTCCAGGTCTTTCCAATTTATTCAAATCTGAAATATGTCGGTCGCCTGTTAAAAATAGCACCCCGGGAATATTTCGGTTTTTCAATTCCTTGAATAATTGATTCCGCTCTCCTTCGTAATTCGCCATGTTTTCGAATACCTTGGCCGGGCTAACAACCTGACCTCCATTGACAATGACTTTAAAGCTTGCCTTGGAAGAAATAAGCGCATCTAATAGCCAATTCATTTGTTTCTGTCCCCAATAGTCTTTATTGGGGTCATTTAATTCGTTGGGTGCCTTATTCCAGCGGTCATCCATTAAAAAGAATTCCACGTCCGCCCATTGGAATTTCCCCGTGATACCTTCGTTGGGGAAGATGTAATTGGGATTCCCCCAATACATTTTGAACATTTCCAATGAGGTTTGTTTCAATGGAAAAGAGCGATCTGAATCATTGGGACCGTAGTCATGATCATCCCAAATGGCATAATGGTGTACATTGGCCAATAAGGGTTGCATTGACTTCACCGCACGTGCATGGTCATTGCGATGAATCATTCCCGTTCTCGTGTAATCCGGTTCACGGTAATAGAAATTATCACCACCCCAAAGCATGAAATCAGGTTTCTTGGCATACATCGCAGCATAAACTTCATCTGCGCCACCGTATGGTCGGCCTGGTCGGTCAGTACCTTCTTCATTCACATAATTACATGTTCCAAAAATGAATGAGAACGCTGGAGGATCTTTTCTCCACTGCCATAGCTCTTGGGTTTGGAATTCCAAGGGATAGTTAAAACTTACTTTTTTCCCATTGACCCATACTTCATATTCGTATTTTTTGCCCATGCTCACCTCATCCGCGATGATGCGTGCAATGAAAGCCTGCGATTTCGCTGTTCTAATGGGTTCCGTTTTATGGATGTTTTTATCTCCTTTTTCCCAATAACGTAAGCATACCTCCGCCGATTTTTCGGTTTGAATCCATACGAGGACTTCCTTCATTTCGGAGTAGCCCAACATAGGACCGCTCTTAATTTGTGCAAAACTAACTAGGGGAGCCAGTAGGAATAAGGCAATGATTATGCTTTTCATGTTCGTTCAATTAGTATCTTTGTGGCTTATAAATTTCCCTATGGCATATTATTCAATTCAGAACATTCCGTTAACCGATTTAGCCAAAGATTTTGGTACGCCACTTTATGTATACGATGCCGACAAAATTAGGGAAAAAATCTCGGTTTTGAGGGATGCCTTCGAAGGAATTGATTTGACGATAAAATACGCCGTTAAAGCCAATACGAATTTATCCATTTTACGCTTGATGCGTGCCAATGGAGTTGATATGGACGTCGTGTCTCCACAGGAATTAGAGATGGGATTAATTGCAGGTTATGAGGGTGGACAAATTACTTTTACGCCATCTGGAGTGCATTTTTCAGAAATTGAATATGCGGTTTCGAAGGGGGCAATTGTCAACTTAGATAATTTATCGGTGTTGGAGAAATTTGGTCAAACCTATGGTTCGTCGCAACCATGTTTGATTCGCATTAAACCCCATGTTTTTGGTGGGGGGAATGAAAAGATTATGACGGCACATCCGGAGTCTAAATTTGGGATTTCGATTCATCAAAAAGCGGAAATTTTAGCGCTTGTTGAAAAATATAATATTAACGTAATTGGCTTACACCAACATACAGGTTCGGATATCAAGGATGGCAAGACCTTTGAACAGGCCGCCTCAGCGCTTTTTGATTTTGCCTATGATTTTAAGGATTTACAAATCATCGATTTAGGTGGGGGATTTAAAGTACCTTATTCGCCCGAAGATCCCGGCGTGAATATGAAAGAAGTAGGCCGAATCATGAGTGATGCATTTCGTGCATTCTGCCAAAAATACGGTCGGGAATTACGCCTTTGGGTAGAACCAGGCAAGTTTTTAGTAAGTGAATCAGGGACTTTCTTAGCGGAAACCAATGTTGTTAAACATGATCCTGTCAAAACATTTGTGGGCATCAATTCAGGATTGAATCATTTGATTCGTCCCATGATGTACGGCTCTTACCACTATATTTTCAATGCGTCCAATCAAGATAGCTCCAAGCAAGCGGAATACCGCGTGACGGGTTATATCTGTGAAACGGATACATTCTCATTTGATTATGCCGGTAAACAAAATGAACGCTTATTGAATGAGGTCAAAGAAGGAGACATTATTGCTTTGGCGAATGCTGGAGCTTATGGATTTACCATGGCTTCGCATTATAACTCTCGCTTTTTACCTGCCGAGGTATTAGTTGACGGGGGAGTCGCCCGCGTCATTCGCAAACGGGAAACCATGAAGGATTTGTTGAGGAATCAGGAAATATAGTAACCTTTCTTAATCCCTAGGCTGAAGCTTAGGGATAAAAAATAACCCCAGACTTCAGTCTGGGGACTCGCGAGGTATCGCGTCTCTACTATCCAACGTCCACCGCCTAATGCCCAAATTTATATTTCAATCGACTTGATATACGCCGATGGCGTAATTCCTACTTGCTCCTTAAACGCATCAATGAATTTTGATCTAGAAGCAAAGCCTGCTTTTGTAGAAATAGCTTCGATGGTTATTTTTTTAGATTCTCCAGCGTTCAAGAGTTCTATGGCGTAATCGATGCGAATTTTTTTTCGCCATTGACTAAATGTTATTCCAATCACTGTGTTGAAATACAGCGATAATGCTCTTTCAGGGATTTTCAAATCAAATGACATTTGAGCTAATGAGAAATCCTTTTTCGTAAAGGGTAATGTTAGTAAATAGCTGGGTAATTCTTCTTCAATTTCTAAATCGATTTCATTGTGCTTTCTTTTTTTAGGTATAACTGATTTAAATTCATTTATATAGCTTGAATTCTCTTTGTTTGAGATGAAAGAAACATTGCCATACAGGATTTTGGGAAATAAAAACAAGAAGAAATTTTGCAAGAAAAAGCCGCCACCTGCTACGGCAAAATAATGCTGTTTGGAAGTGAAAATTTGGGTATATGCATCACTCTGAAAGTCAAAATTGATTCCTACAACCGTCAACATATGTAATAAACTGTTGCTGGAAATGATGAATTGAATTCCACAAAGTAAATAAATCCATCTTTTGAGGATTTTGTGGTTTGTAGTCAATTGCCCTAAAACGGCCTTCGTTTTTCGGGCATGCCAATTGAAATAGATGAGCGAAAATATGCAATATGCAACTAAGTGTAAAGTCCTTGAAACGAGTATAAATTCAAACGATACAAATTGGAAATCTAAACTATATTTCTCAGTTACATTGATAATTTCGTGGGCGATTTTGGCTTTTTGATCAAAAGGAAGCGTGGTGTAGGGTAAGCAATTAATGAGAATGAAAACAGCCGGTATAAGATGTAATAAGTCTAATTTTTCTAGTCTATGATTGTCTGTTACCATGGTTTTTACATAGTAAAACAACAAGGGGCCTAACAAATAGGATAGAGGTAGAAAATGCACAAAACAAATTCCCTCCCAAAATGGGTCTTGTGTGTAATGTAAGCCATAATAGATCAATACAACCACATTACAGCATAAGAAGAAGAGGGCTAAAAATGCATTCGATCTATTTAATGAACTCAAATAATAAATTAGAATAAAGGAAGTGAATATTCCGAATAAGGGGAAAATGATGCCCATGATGAATTAGGTTTTTCGCTTAAAGTTTCAAGATAAGTAATATTGATATGGTATCATGTTCCAATCCCGCAATTTGGAACAAATTAATGTCGCATACATGTGAAATTGTTTCTTCAGCTGCACAAATTGCAACTTTATTCATCCTTAAATCAAAATTCTAATGAAAAAATTAGTACTCGCATTATTGACTATTTCTACTTTTGTGCATGGTCAGTCTTCACAAGTTTTCCAAGAGGGAAATGCTGAAACGGGATTCAATTCTGGTTATAATTTGGAAAAATCACCTAATACGAAATGGGTATTAAATTCCATCAAAGCGTTAGAATCCATGGACACGCTTAGCTACAAATCTTTTTACTCAGCAGATGTTAAATTTCATGATAATTTAGAAGAAAAGAATTTGAGCCAAAATGTGGCATTTATTAGTGCCTTAAAAGCGAACGGTATTTCTGTGAAATTTGAAAAGGTAGCTCCTATTTGGGAATATGTGCACAAAAACAAATATATGAAAGAGGCCAACAACTACGTGATTTCATATCAATATGCTACATTAACAAAAGCTGGTAAAACCATTAAAGTAGTCATTAGTGCTGTTGACCTAATTAAAGATGGTAAAATAGTACAAGAATGGCTTGCTTACGATACTGCGGGTATCATGAGCTTGTTTAAGTAAAGGATCAAGCGGGGCGAAGGCCCCTTTTGAAATTGTATAACGCGATACCTCGCGCTTAATCCCCAGACTGAAGTCTGGGGTTAATTTATAACCCTAGGCTTTAGCCTAGGGACTAGTCGCGAGGTATCGTGTCACTACAGTCTAATGACTAAAGTTCAACGTCTAGGTCATCAGTCCAATCGCCGCAATTCATGCGGCTCAAAATTGGCAATCCTGAAAGGTTTGCCAAAGAGTCATTAGTCCAACTCTAATAGAAGCCGCTATCGCGTCTCTACAAAACGGATCTCTTACCTTTTAACTCTTACCTCTTCACTCTTCACTCTTCACTCTTCACTCTTCACTCATACCTCAGTACAGCACCCACGTATCCTTCGAACCACCTCCCTGCGAGGAGTTTACCACCAGGGAACCTTTACGCAAGGCCACCCGCGTTAATCCACCGGGCATCACCTTGACACGGTCACCGTATAGAATATAAGGGCGTAAATCGACATGCCGACCTTCTGCGTGGTCATCGATCAAGCAAGGAACGCGCGATAAGGAAATGGTAGGTTGAGCGATGTAGTTACGAGGATTTTTCAAGATAAGGGCCTTGAATTTTTCTTGCTCTTCTTGGGTCGATTTGGGTCCGATCAACATGCCATAACCGCCTGCTTCATTCGCTTCTTTGACCACTAATTTTTCGATATTGGCCAATACATAAGCACGATCTTCTTCTTCCGAACAAATATAAGTTTTGACATTTTGAATGATCGGCTCCTCATTCAAGTAGTATTTGATGATGCGCGGAACATAGGCGTATATCACCTTATCATCAGCCACACCTGTTCCCGGAGCATTCGCAATCGCTACTTTCCCATTTTTATACACATCAAAAATGCCTGGGATTCCGATCATTGAATCTGGATTGAAGACGTTCGGGTCTAAAAAGGTATCATCGATCCGACGATATATTACGTCCACTATTTGGAAGCCTTTCGTCGTTCGCATTTTAACATACCCGTCATGAACCACCAAATCCCGGGCGTCCACTAATTCAACACCCATTTGTTGGGCCAAATAGGAATGCTCAAAATATGCCGAATTATAGATTCCAGGTGTTAACACCACGACCGTCGGTTCCGGTCGGTCGCTGATGAATCGCAACATCTCCAATAACTTATGTGGATAATCTGAAATCGGCCGGATCTGCGTTTTAGCAACGACTTCTGGAAAGGTTTGCTTCAGTAATTCCCGGTTTTCCATCATGTACGAAACGCCCGACGGACAACGTAAATTATCCTCTAAAATCATGTATTCCCCATCGGCTCCCCGTATTAAATCCGTTCCCGTGATGTGGATGTAAATGTTTTTGGCAGGTTTAATCCCTATGCAAGGCCTTAAAAAGTCTTTGGATGACTCTATGACTTCCGCCGGAATAATTCCGTCTTTGATGATCTTTTGATCCGAGTAAATATCGTTCAAAAATAGATTTAAAGCCGTAATGCGCTGAATTAAGCCCTTCTCAATTTTCTCCCATTCCTTGGCTTCCACAATGCGGGGGATAATATCAACCGGCATGATGCGCTCGGTTCCTTCATTTTCCGCATAGACATTAAACGTAATACCCATAGCCATCAAAGCACGCTCTGCAGATTGCTGCCTACGGGTAAATTCTACTTGTTTTAATTGCTCGACGCGTTCTTTGAAATGGGTGTAACCCGGACGAACTTCGCCGTTCTCGTTGAACATTTCGTCGTAAAATCCCTCGGTATCGTATTGGTCAAAAGTGAAATTCATACGCTTGATATTTTGATTAAATGCTTGATATGCAAATAATTTAGAATTTTAAATTTACAATTGGTCCTCTGGCTTTACGTATTTTCAAAACTTAGTCGGAAATTTCAGTTAATTACCAAAATTTTACAATTTAAACCGCAATTTTGGGCTTAATTTTACGGCATGGTTTTATTGAACTTCCTCTTTTTTGCAAGTCCCATCGGGGCAATTCGGGTGGAATATACCCAACAAGGTATTTCGAGTCTTCGATTTGTCGAACATATGGGAGAGAATCACACAGATAATCCCACGCTTGAGCAACTGATTCTTGCCGATTTACAAGGCTACTTTACCCAAAAGAATTATGTGTGGAAATGTGCTGTTGCCCCACATTTGGGTACCGAATTTCAAGAAAAAGTTTGGAATGCTTTGCATGAGATTCCTGCAGGGGAGGCCTGGACTTATCGGGATATTGCCCTTAAAATCGGCCAAGCTAAAGCCGCACAAGCAGTAGGGAATGCCAATGGTCAAAACCCTGTTTTGTTACGAATTCCTTGTCACAGGGTCATCGGTTCCAATGGAGCAATGGTAGGCTATGCTGGTGAATTGTGGCGCAAAGAATGGCTATTGAATCATGAAGGTTATGCCGGATTAAACCAACAAATGTCTTTATTTTAAGCATGGAGAACGAACAAATTGTAGATGCCCTTGAGCTCTTAGTTAAATTATGGGATGTACATGGCATCAACGAATTTAAAAGCAAAAACCTCAGCTTTGCGGCACGAGGTTTAGATAAATTTGCCGGCCGGATTGCAAATTGTGATCAAGATGCACTTTATGCCATTCCTGGAGTAGGGAAGGTTGTTGTTCAAATTGTACAAGATATTGCCCAAACAGGAACTTGCGCCGACATGGATGCCATGATTGAGCAAACGCCCCCGGGGATTCTCGACATATTAAAAATTAAAGGTTTAGGTCCTAAAAAAGTCGGTGTAATCTGGCGAGAATTGGGGATTACAGAATTAGATGATTTGTTGGCGGCCTGTCATGCTAATCAGCTCGAGCAACTCAAAGGATTTGGCAAAGCGATTCAAGAAAATGTCAAAACCTATATTTTATTTCTTAAAGAAAATAGCCGCAAATTACGTTTGGATAAAGCGGCTAAATTAAGTCAACACCTCTTAAGCTTGTTGGAGCCACTATTCCCTCAAATTTTAGTTTCGGGTGAATTGAGTCGAAATTGCGAAGTGATTTCAAGCCTTGTATTTATCGCGGAAACTGCAGATATGTTCGGTGCGCAGGGTTTGATTGAGGGAATTGAGGGATTGCAAACTGATTTCCAGCAATCCTCGCCATTTACCTGGCGCGGACACGTAGAAGGTCATTTGATTCCCATCGAGATTCATTTTTCGGATACATCCCAATTAAGTAGTTTGCAATTTCAATTGGGTTCGAATCCGGAGCATTTGGCAGAGGTGAATTTTTTCCAACTTAAAAATATTCAATCAGTCGAATCGATTTATGCTTCTCAAAATCTTCCTTTTATCGTCCCGGAGATGCGCGAAGGCTTCAAGGAATTTGAATGGGCAGCCAAACACCAAAATGCGGATCTAATTGAATTGGAGGATTTAACAGGTTGTTTGCACAATCACTCAACCTATTCCGATGGCAAGAATACGCTATTGGAAATGGCAGAGGCTTGTCGGGCCCTAGGCCTGTCCTATTTTGGCATTGCAGATCACTCGCAATACGCGGCCTATGCGGGAGGATTAAAGGAAGAAGATATCATCCGCCAACATACCGAAATCGATGCCTTGAATCAGCAATGGACTGATTTTCAGATTTTAAAGGGAATCGAAGCAGATATCCTGCCCGATGGAAGTTTGGATTATAATGACCGAATTTTGGGAACCTTTGATTATGTTGTTGCCTCGGTACATGCCCAATTGGTGATGGAGCAAGAACGTGCCATGGGCCGACTGATCAAAGCCATCGAGAATCCCTATACGCGTATTTTAGGTCACCCAACAGGCCGTTTGTTATTAACAAGAAACGGTTACCCGATCGATACAAGCAAGATTTTAGATGCCTGCAAAGCGAACGGCGTAAGTATTGAATTGAATGCAAGCCCTTATCGTTTGGATTTGGATTGGCGCCATATTTATGAGGCGATGGATAAAGGTGTATTTGTTTCCATTAATCCCGATGCACATAAAATCGAAGGACTAAAAGACATGGAATATGGTGTTCGGGTAGGCAGAAAGGGTGGCTTATTGAAAGCCTTAACCCTAAATGCTTTACCACTGAATGAACTGAAAGCCTTTTTTGCGAAGGCCTAAAAATTGGGTTTTAATAAGTATTTCGCATAGAATTCATCGATGATTCGTACCGCATCCGAAGGAGTGTCAACAATCGAAAACAATTCCAAATCTTCCTCATGGATATTTCCATGCTGCACCATCGTGGATTTCATCCATTCGAATAAGCCTGACCAGTATTCAGTACCTACGAGAACTACGGGGAAGCGACCAATTTTATGTGTTTGAATAAGTGTCAATGATTCGAACATTTCATCCAAAGTGCCAAAGCCTCCCGGCATGATGATGAATCCTTGTGAATACTTTACAAACATTACTTTGCGCACGAAAAAGAAATCAAAATTGATATTCTTGTCGTGGTCAATGTAGGGATTAGGGGTTTGTTCAAATGGTAATTCGATATTCAATCCCACCGAACGTCCCCGTTCACTTTTCGCCCCTTTATTACCCGCTTCCATGATTCCGGGTCCTCCACCTGTGATGACACCATAGCCATGACGAACGAGTTTTGCAGCAATTTGTTCTGCTATTTGATAATATTTATCCTCCGGTTTGGTTCGTGCAGAACCAAAAATGCTCACGCAAGGGCCTATTTTAGATAATTTGTCGATTCCCTCGACGAATTCACTCATGATTTTAAAAATCCGCCAAGACTCTTCTGATTTTATTTGAGCCCAGGTTTTGTCACCGAAAACCTTCTTAATTCGGTCTTCATCTTCTCTCCATTGATCTGTCATAATTTATCTGTTTGAACATTGGCAAATGTAAGTGATATGGACTTACCTTTGTTAAAATTTTTTGATACCTTTTTTATGAGCTTAGCAAAATCATTCGCCGTAGGTGGCGATCATGCAGGATTCGATTACAAAGATCAGTTAATTGATTTTTTAGAAGCCCAAGGAATTTCGGTAAAAGACTGTGGAACTTATTCCGCTGATTCTGTGGATTATCCTGATTTTGCACATCCGGTTGCGGAGTCTGTGGAGAAGGGCGAATCAACTTTCGGTCTTTTGCTTTGTGGCAGTGCGAATGGGGTGGCAATTACGGCCAATAAACACCAAGGTATTCGTGCGGGATTGGCTTGGAACGTGGAAGTAGCCCAATTAGTTCGTCAGCACAACGATGCGAATGTCCTTTGTTTACCTGTACGTTTTATTTCCTTGGAAGAAGCTAAAGCTTGTTTGCAAGCATTTATCGATACTCCTTTCGAAGGTGGTCGGCATGCAGGGCGTGTAGGTAAAATTGCTTGTTGCTAATTTACGCGTTTATATAGGTGATTATTCGTTTCCTGATACCTTGATTGCAAGTAGGGGAGGTAGATTTGCACGCGCTTAAATTTTCCGGAAGGATCAAAGATGTAGGTAGGAGGATCTTGGTTCATGTATTGATCTAACAATACGATTGTTTTAAATTGATCTAATTCATCAAAAATGGATTTGGATAATTCCCAATTGACAAACGGACCAGCCATTTGATTGTAGCGATAGGCCTCGATTTGAGGCCCTAAAACCATCAACTTTTCATTGCGAATTGAAATCTCAGAAGCTTTAATACGTTTATTTTCTTGTAGCTTCCAATCCCATTGAAGGGAGAAGTATGTCAAACCCAGCATAAGCCACAGCATCAATTCTCGGACCCAATATTTCTTCAACAAGAAAAAACTATTCAAACTGAAATAGGCTAATGCTGGAAGGAAGAAAAGTACATTATTACTTGAAGTAGCTGGTAAAGTGAAAATCACGATGAAGCCTGTGAAGATCCAAATCAAATTCGTTTGCTGTGCTTTTTGGCCAGTTGATTTAATCTTAGGATTCTCTACTACCTTCCAAAAACCATAAATAGCAAAGCCTAATCCAGGAATGTAGGCCCATGCCATTTCTTTTAATTGATCCCATAAAGGAACATGAAATTGGATGGCTGAGTTTTGGAAAACTTGAATTAGCGAAGGGAAATTTCCATGGTAAGCATAAATAAGCCCTGTAATGATGTTTATGATAAGAAAACCAACGAGTACCAAAAGCATTTGACGTATATTGATGCCTGAATAAAAGACCAGACTTAATATTCCCCAAAAAATAAATAGAAAGTAGCTCGGGTAACATAATCCTGCAGCACCTATGTAAAGGCCGATTAAGAAAACCCGGTCATCGACGTTTAGCGTACTTTGCTGTTTAACAATTTCCTGCCATGCTAACATTAAAAAGCTCAAGCCCAATAATGCGGCGGAGGGTATAAAAAATTCGAGTGAAAAATGGAAAAAAACCGCATAGACAAAAAACGGTAAATAACCCATGGGAGGCATTAATTCAAAGCGTTGTATTGTACGCTGGAAAATAAAAGCTTGCAATATGATTAATCCGCTTGCCCAATACGCATTCATTGAAATGGGTATCGATATGGCATCTAAAAGTTGGAAAAATCCAGCAGAAAATGGGCCTGAATTATCTCGAATATCTTGATACATCCGAAAGCCTTCATTCAGTTTTTGCCCGATCAAATGGTTCTTTAATTCCCAATAAAAAGGTTCAATATCCGCCTGCACAAAGAGAAATGTAGCCAATCCCCAGATCACCAACATGATTATTAGTGGAATAGATGCGTTAGAACGTAGAAATTGGAACATAATTGAATTTTGAATTCGCTAAATTACGGTGATTCCAATTATTATTGTGAAATTTGTGAGATTTTTGAGTAGAAAAGCATCGGAGCAAATATGGAAAGTAAACGTCAACAAAAGTTTGGGAGACAAATCCAAAAGGATTTGAGTGATATCTTTCAAAAAGAATTTAGAGAGCTGTTCGGCAATGCAATGGTTACGGTGACAGATGTAAAAGTGAGTCCAGATTTGTCGGTTGCTCGTGTTTACTTAAGTTTCTTGTTGGCCGACGATGTCAATCAAATCATGTATGCCTTGTCCGAGAAGAACAAAGCCATTCGTAATGCATTAGCCAATCGGATCCGTAAACAAGCACGTATTATTCCGCATTTAGGGTTTTATTTGGATGATACAGCCGCCTATGCTGCTAAAATCGAAGCCCTATTCGAAGGTTTAGTTATTCCTCCATCGGACGGTATTCCTTCAGAAGAACTATAAGTTGCTTTCCCGTGAATCTATCCTTATTTATTGCAAAAAGGTATTTTTTTTCAAAAAGTAAGGCGAGTTTTATCTCCCTCATTTCTCGAATTTCCATGATCAGTGTGGGAGTCGAAGTGATGGCGCTCATTCTAATTTTATCCGTTTTCAATGGTTTAGAGGATTTTCAAAAGGGGCTTTTCAAGACCTTTGATCCCGATTTACGCATTTTGTCTGCTGAACAGCAACGATTGCAATTGAACGATTCCCAAGTTGCGTCCATACGGGCTATCCCGGGTATCGCTTACATGAATCCTGTGTTAGAAGATCAAGGACTTATTCGTTTCGATCAAAAACAATTGGTTGTTCGATTTAAAGGGGTAGATTCCTCATTTCTTGCTGCCAATCGGCTTAAAGGGCAAGTAGTGGAAGGGGAGTATTTTATTGGCGATTCGACCCAAGCTTTCGCGCTCGTGGGAATTGGGGTGTTCTTGAATATGGGGATGAGCTTTGAGAATACGGTGGAACCGATTCAAGCTTGGTATCCGGATCATGATCGTCTGCGTCGATTTGCAATTAGCGAAAATACGATTCGAAGTCAGGTGTTTTTTCCTGCAGCTGTACTCGAGGTAGAACAGAATTTCGATAATCAAACAGTTATTGTCCCTTTAGCATGGATGGAATCACTTGTAGGTTCACCAGGAAGTCGTTCTGCTTATGAAATTATGTTAGCTGAAAATGCTGATGATTCACAAGTAAAAGCAAGACTAATTGAAATTTTGGGTAAAGATTACACCGTTCAGACGCGTGATGAGCAGCATGCATTGCTCTTGAAAGCCATTAAAATTGAAAAGCTTTTCGTATTTCTCATCATGGCTTTCGTCATGGGAATTGCCTCTTTTACCCTCTTCTATTCACTCTCCTTATTAGTGATTGAAAAGCGGAAAGATCTGCGCTCGCTCATGGCCATGGGAATCACACCGAAACAATTACTTAAAACCTTTCTTTTTCTAGGCCTGATTATCAGCTTTTCTGGAGCTATCGTAGGGATGTTTTTTGGATTCGTACTGGCATGGGCTCAGCAACAATTTGGGATTGTTCCTTTAGGAATTCCCAATGCGTTAATTGATGCCTATCCGATTCAAATGCATGTGATGGATTTTGTTTGGACAGCAGTTGCTGTCATTGTCATCACCTTTGTCGCATCCATCTTCCCCGCCCGCAAAGCGGTTCAAATGACGTTTGATATTAAGTAGTAGGTGTAAATTCCCCTTCCCACTTCGAAACCACACAAGTCGCTACACCGTTTCCAGCCACGGATGTCACCGTTCTTCCCATATCTAAGAATGGATCCACGCCCAACAATAAGGCGATTCCTTCTGCGGGTAAATTGAACATAGTCAAGGTTCCTGCTATAATAACAAGCGATGCGCGAGGTACGCCTGCGATACCTTTTGAGGTAATCATCAAGGTTAATAACATGGTTATTTGTTGTTCCAAACTTAAATGGACGCCATAGGCTTGCGCGATGAATCCTGTAGCGAAAGTCATGTATAACATGGATCCGTCGAGATTGAAACTATAACCCAATGGTAAAACGAAGCCAACGATACGACGACTACAGCCAAATTTCTCTAAAGCTGCGATAGTTTGAGGAAATGAAGCCTCGGAACTAGCCGTAGAAAAGGAGATAAGTAATGCTTCTTTTAACTCTTTCAAGAGTTTCCAATAATTAATTCCGTTCACGGCAGCGATAATCCACAGAATGACCGTTGTGAAGAACAAAAGGCCACCCATGAAACAAATCATTAAGTAACCATAACTGATAAGTATGCTCAGCCCTTTATTGGCTACAACGGTTGTCATGGCCGCAAATACCGCATAAGGTGCCACTTCCATCACATAATTCACCATTTTGAAAACCACCTCTGCCAAGTTTTCAATGACATGGATTAGGCGTTTGCCAGTCTCACCGATGGACCCCAAGGCAACCCCAAAGAACAGGGAGAAGATGACAATTTGTAGGATTTCATTTTCTGCTAATGCTTTGAAAAAACTGTCGGGAAAGATATGCAAGATGAAATCTTCCAAACTTTTTGCTTTGCTGGCATCAATGCCCGTTTCTGTACCCGCACTTGGTTTAGGCCAAGATTGTAAACTACCTGGTTGTGTTACATTTACTACTACCAATCCAGTCACTAGCGAAAGTATCGTGGCAAAATAGAAATACCCAATCGTTTTGACACCGATTCGTCCCACGGCCTTGAAGTCGCCTAATTTGGCAATACCTACAACTAAGGTGCAAAAGACCAAAGGGCCTACAATCATTTTGATTAATCGCAAGAAAATCTTGGAAATTACTTGAACTTTACTCGCGATATCGTGGCTTACTTCTGGAGAAAGGGTAATATATAGATATTCACCTAAAGCGAGTCCTAAGACAAATCCAATGATGATTTTTTGCGTTAAACTTAGTTTCATGTTATTGAGGTTGATGTAGGTATTTTTTGTAAAAGGGAATTCGATAGATAATCATTCCCCAAATTAAAGGAAATAATAGCCAATCTAAAAGTTTGTAATTTGTTTGAAATTGAATTTTATCAATGATGGCGCATTCGTTCGGTGAAATCGACTCAATTCGATGTTCATGCCGCCAAGTCTTAATTCCAAAGGGAACGCTTGTTCCCTCATCAACAAATACATAAGAACTTGCATCAGCTTTAAACGAGCTTATAACTGAATACCACCGAGTTCGGTAAAGTAAAAAATCAAGTTCTATACAGACTTTATCATTTACGTGACAGCCATCAAATTGGATGATTCTTGCAATAGGAAACGGCGGGGATAATTTGGCCAATAGTTTTTGGTCAAACTTACTCCATACGTAAGGCAGTGTGGCTGAAACCTGCGAAGTAATTTGGAAGTTCGGCATTAAAATTTCGCCAATAGGTTAAGTAAAAACCCTCCAATTGCCTTCATGCCCAAAATAAGATAGGAACTCCATGAAAAATTGTTCGCTTTATCGTCCTCCGTGTTAACCTCTGCCTTAGTAGACGCTTGGATATATAAATTGACTTTTTTTTCTTTTCTAGCAAGAGAATCAGACTGTATGGTTTTCGTTTTTGGATGCAATGCCGCATATTCAACCATTCCAAAGTTGGCGAACAACAAGGGCGAGGTAATCAGTAAAAGTAGTAATCCGTATTTTCTCATTTGCCTAGTTGACTTTTTTCTTTGCTGCTTCAAATTTTTGCATTTGCTGGATAATCGCTTCTTCATTAGCTTTTTGATCCAGTTTATTTTGTTCTTGATTAGCTAGAATTTTCTCTTTCTCTATTTTAGTTTCCTCCAGACGCTTTGTCAATAATTCTGTTTGGCGTTTGTTGGAATCCAATTCGCGGATCATCCGCTCAGCAGCTTTTTGTTGCTTTGTTTTTGTAGCAATTAAGTCGTTTAATGCCTTTTCTTGCGTACGAACATCTTCCTCTAAGTTGATGATTTTGACAAATTCTTCCAACCAATCACTCGCATCACGGTATTTTTCATGCCCATTTTGAATGTAGGTATCAGGTCCTGTTGCGATTGAGACGAATAATTTGGTCTTGTTTTTCTCTTCGCTCGTCTTGGAAAGTAAGGTTACTCCGTCTTTTGAAATATCGGAAATCTTCGCTTGATAAACATTTATCGCTCCGCCTCGACCGACCTCCACCTTGCCAAACTTCTTCAAATAGTTCTTCCACGATTCAATCACATATTTTTCTTCTGAATTGATGTAGGTATAGAATCCTTCTTTTTTAGCTCTTTCAATTTCGTCCATACCCGTGAATACTTGACCAAATAAGGAAATGCTTGAAAAAATAAGGACGCTTGCTAGAATGAATCTTTTCATGGAACGTTAATTTTATGGAATGTAATGAGCAAAGGTATATCTTTAAGGACACTTTTTGCACAAGATTAACTCATTTTTTTCTTCACTGTTTTGGATGGCAAACAGGGTGAATTCGCCGCCATCTTTTAACTTTAGTTTAGTCCTGAGTGCATCAGCCTTTAAAGGAAAATTCTTCGTACTGATGTTGGCTCTAAAGTCCGGAAGATGCGCTTTTAACCAATTCGGTTGCACGGGCCCTGTCGCAATTCGTTCAAATTTTTTGCCTGGGAACGCCGACTGATAAGCATCTGAACTATATAAATGCGTATGCTTGCCTAATTGCCAGATTTTCTCGTCCTGGACTAATTTGAAAAAACCAGCTTTTAAAAGCGCGGGATGTGCCTCATAAATATATGCCCCCACTTTTTCAATGTGCAAGTTTGCTTCGCGTTCTTCTGAAAGCTTGCCACTGAAAAACGATTCAGGCGAATTAGCTAATTCAACGATTTCAATGTCAGGATCTAAACTGGATTGTACCGACTTGATAAATAACAATTCCTTGACTTCTTGTTGGTAGGCAACCACATACACCTTCTCCACACCTCCTAATTCCTGTATCGCCCTAGTGATATCCAAAACTGGACTTGTTTTAATTAATATCTTGCAGGTATTTGAAGCTTTAGCTAGCAAGTCTAATACGTTCGGATGGCAGTCTTTAAACAAGATGACTTTATTTCCTTGCGAATCTCTGCGAGCTGGGTCCACATAAATCCAATCAACATCTTGATTCAAATGATCTAAACCATTCCCATGAATATGCGTGACATTTTGCAAGCCTAATACTTGGTGGTTGTATCGCGTATGTTCAGCAAGTTCAGCTTGTTGCTCCACATAAGTAACATGTTTGCATGTTTGGGCAAATGCCCATGTGTCCACACCCATGCCTCCAGTGATGTCAATCAAATTCCCTTGAACAAGCTTTGCCTTAAATAAAGCTGTTGCCTCCGAGGACGCCTGTTCCAAGGATATTTGTTGGGGGAAGCAGATGCCATGATTAGCGGTCCAAACAGGTAATTTTTCGGCTAATTTTTGTCGAGCTTGTATTTGGCCTGCTAGTTTTTTGATATCCAAGTCGGGATATTTTTTTGCCGACAAAGCGATACGACTCGCGTCCTGTTGTAGATGTTCCTGAATGAATTTTATTTCTTCGGGTAGAAGCATACAACAAAAATAGAATGTTTATTGTAAATTTAGCTGTATAAACTTATTCATATGTCGATTTATCAGTTAACTGTTAACAAGAAAAAGCATCGCGTTGATGTCGATTCTGATACACCTTTACTTTGGGTCATTCGTGATGTCATCGGATATACCGGTACAAAATTTGGATGTGGGATGGGATTATGTGGTGCTTGTACAGTCTTATTGAATGGTTCGCCCATTCGTTCTTGTTCGACTCCCGTGTCTACGTTAAAGGCAACGGATAAAATTACGACCATTGAAGGTTTGTCGGAAAAGGCAACTCACCCCGTGCAAGAAGCGTGGGTGGAAGCGCAAGTACCGCAATGTGGCTATTGCCAATCAGGTCAAATCTTAGCTGCCTCTGCTTTATTGGCTTCTAATCCGAATCCAAGTGATGAGGATATCGATACCGCCATGGCGGGAAATATTTGTCGTTGCGGTACCTACACGCGGATGCGTCAAGCGATTCATTCAGCAGCCAAGAAAATTCAAAACACTAAAAAATCATAAACATGAAAACATCAACTTCACGTCGTGATTTTTTACGCATGAGCACGACGTCTGCTTTCGTTTTGGCATTAGGTTTTTCATCCGAAAGCAAAGGAAAGCTATTAAAAAAAGTAACGACAACTGGGGTTCAAATTAACCCATATATCAATATTAATGAGGCAGGAAAAGTAACCTTGTTTAATCCGCGTCCGGATATGGGACAAGGGACTTACCAAATCCTTCCGATGTTATTAGCCGAAGAATTAGATATTCCTTTGGATCAAGTAGAGATTCAAATGACGGATGGTTCCGATCGTTTTGGTTCACAACTATCTGGCGGTTCTTCTTCTGTTCGTACGCGTTGGATTCCTTTACGTACAGCTGGTGCTACGGTTCGCGAAATGTTAGTGCAAGCCGCGGCAAATCGATGGAAAATTTCCATGAATGATTGTTCTACAAAAGATGGATTTGTCATCAATAAGATTTCACAAGCTAAATTGTCCTATGGCGAATTAGTGGAAGAGGCATCGCATCTTCCGGTACCCGCTAAACCCAAATTAAAATCTTTTGCCGAGTTCACGCAGTTGGGGAAACCTTCCATGCGTCCAGATGTTCCTGCGAAAGTAGATGGTACAGCTATTTTTGGTATGGATGTACAATTGCCTGGCATGTTGTATGCGAGTATTTTACATTCGCCAACCATCTATGGCAAGGTGCAGTCTTATGATGCGACCAAAGCCATGGCTGTTAAAGGCGTTCGTTTTGTTTTGAAAACGGAGCGTGTGTTTTTCCATGGCCCTTATTCGGATTCTGGTGGATTTGACCAAAAACTTAGAGGGAAAGCTGAAGCCATTGCCGTAGTCAGCGAATCATATTGGTCGGCATTAAAAGCCAAGAAACTTATTCAGGTTTCTTGGAATGCTTTAGGCTTCGGCGAAACGGCAACAGAGCAATATTTTAATCAAGCCAAAGCTGCTGCATTACATGAAGGCAATGAATACAAAGATGCCAAAGTGGGTGATTTTGCAAAGGCCTTACAATTATCAGATTATAAAGTTCAGGGTACCTATCAAACGCCATTCATGTCCCATGCGCCTATGGAGCCATGTAATGCAACGGTGTTTGTACAAGGAGACCAAGTAGAAGTTTGGGCACCGATTCAAGGCCCCGACGGATTGGTCAATGATTTAGCCACCTATTTGGGTGTTAAGCGTGAAAATATTAAGATAAATGTCACCTTTATGGGTGGGGCTTTTGGTCGGAAAGCGGTATTTGATTTCGTGATGCAAGCAGCCAATTTATCTAAACAGGTCAATGCACCTGTGAAGGTAATTTGGACACGAGAGGATGACATCCAACAAGGTCCTTACCGACCAGGCATGATTTCAGCCATGCAGGGTGGATTGGATAAGGATGGAAATGTGTTGGCTTTTGAACATCGTTTGAATGGCGCATCGATCATGGCGTCTGTCTTTAAGGCCGATATGCGGAATAATCCGGATCCATGGGCCGGCGAGGGAATCAATTTAGAAGATAGTCCGTATGCTTTTCCGGCGCGTCGGAATTCATTTAATTGGATAGATCCTCAAATGCCAGTGTTGTGGTGGCGTTCGGTCTATGCGTCAACCAACGTATTTGCGCAAGAGTCCTTTATGGATGAATTAGCAGCCGAGGGAGAAAAAGATCCATTGGATTTACGACTACACTTATTGCGCGATGCTCCTAAGTTTGTTTCGGTTTTAAATAAATTAGCTGAAATCTCCGATTATCGGGCCAAACGTAAGCAAGGTGTTTCCATCGGTATTGCCATCGCTCGTTCGTTTGCGAGTATAGTCGCACATGCCATTGTTGTTGAAAAGCAAAACACGGGTGGTGTTAAGATTAAACATGTTTATTCCGTGATTGATTGTGGATTCCCTTTGAATCCAGATAATATTAAAGCACAGGTAGAAAGCAATATTGTGTATGGGTTATCCGCTGCGGTTTGTAATCAGATTACACGGACACACGGAAAAACGGAACAAAGTAATTTTCACGAGTATACCGTCTTACGTCAAGGGGAAATTCCGGCATCAACCATTTATGTAATGCCTAGTCAGGATGAACCAGGCGGGGTAGGAGAACCTGGTTTGCCACCTATTGCTCCAGCTTTATGTAATGCCATTTTCTTAGCTACAGGAAAACGTGTGCGGACACTTCCATTTGATTTAAGTTCGATTTAGATGGTTGGCGTAATTTTAGCCGCTGGGGCATCATCGCGCTTGGGAGAGGCGAAACAATTATTGGTATATCAAGGCCAAAGTCTGTTAGAGCGATCTATTCGGCTGGCTTTTTCTGTATGCCAAGATGTGTTGGTTTGTCTGGGATCAGAGGTGGTTCAGTCTGTTCAAATTATGGAAAATTTGAAAAAGGAGTTTCCACACTTATCCTATGTTCAGGTGGATGAATGGGAGAAAGGGATGGGGGAGACACTTTCGGTTGGACTCAGAACAGTAGACATGTCTCGCGATGTATTGGTTTTATTATGTGATTTGCCATTTTTGACAAATGCTCATCTGAGGAATTTGACCTCTTTGGCAAACCCGAATCGAGCCATCGTCGCTTCATTCCAGGGAGTTAATTCTCCACCCGTATTAATTCCAGCAGCATTAAGGCCTTTGTTTGCCCATTGGAGTGGAGATCAAGGATTAGGTAAATTTTGGCGCCAAAACCCCATGCTTTGTGAAATTGTACACTTCTCAGATAAGTTCAGAGATGTTGACGTTCCGGAGGATCGGGAATATTGGGGGATATGAGGATTAGTCCCCTGACTAAAGTCTGGGGTTATTTTATAGCCCTAGGCTTCAGCCTA
>DKIP01000001.1:21718-31252 GCA_002454335.1 Cytophagaceae bacterium UBA6715
ACCTCTCTACATTTTTGATTTTTACAAGTTATTTTTTTCGGCTCTCTTCACGAAATTTATTACCTTTGTGGCTTCTTGCGTCGATGCAACAACATTTCTTAATTAACTTATAAGCGTGGAATCTAACGAAAGCCTACCAACCGTAGAAACAGCCAAAAAATTGGGATTATTGCCTGAAGAATATGATCGTATTCAGGAGATTTTAGGTCGTAAACCGAATTTTACGGAGTTATCTATTTTCTCAGTCATGTGGTCAGAACACTGCAGTTACAAAAACTCCATTGTTTGGTTGAAGACTTTACCAAAGGATTCACCGCGTATGTTGGCCAAAGCCGGCGAAGAAAATGCAGGTTTAGTGGATTTGGGTGATGGTTTAGGTTGTGCTTTTAAAATTGAATCCCACAATCACCCGTCCGCGTTAGAACCTTATCAAGGTGCTGCAACAGGGGTAGGGGGTATTAACCGTGATATTTTCACGATGGGTGCTCGGCCCATTGCTCAGTTAAATTCCTTGCGTTTTGGAAACATTGATTTGGCAAAAACCAAATGGTTGGTCAAAGGTGTTGTGAAAGGTATTGGCGATTATGGGAATGCTTTTGGTATCCCAACAGTAGGTGGCGAGGTACAATTTGATGATTGCTACAACGTAAACCCTTTGGTCAATGCCTTTTCAGCAGGTATTTTAAAAGTAGGTACGCAAGCTTCAGCCATTTCATATGGTGTAGGTAACCCGGTATTTATCGTGGGTTCTGCGACTGGAAAAGATGGAATTGGAGGTGCTAGTTTTGCTTCGGAAGATATTACAGCAAAGTCGACAGAGAAATTACCAGCGGTTCAAGTTGGGGATCCTTTCCAAGAAAAATTATTATTAGAAGCATCTTTGGAAATCATTGAAGCGGGTTGTGTGATTGGTATTCAAGACATGGGGGCGGCAGGTATTATCTGTTCCACTTCTGAAATGTCTGCTAAAGGAGAACATGGAATGATCATCGATCTTTCGAAAGTTCCTACGCGCCAGGCAAACATGAAGCCATTTGAGATTTTATTGTCGGAATCACAAGAACGTATGTTGATCGTCGTAGAAAAAGGACGCGAAGCGGAGGCGAAGAAGATTTTCGATAAATGGGATTTGAATTGTGAGCAAATAGGTACCGTAACAGATACTAAGCGATTGGAATTCTATCAAGACGGTGTTCTCGTAGCTGATGTTCCAGCAGATGATTTGGTATTGGGCGGAGGCGCACCAGTATATCACCGTGAATACAAAGAGCCTGCTTATTTCCAAGAGTTCAAGAAATTTGATATTAATTCAGTACAAGATATTCCTGCGGCAGAATTGCCAAAGGCTTTTGATTTCTTAATGAATCACCCGAATATCGCTTCGAAGAAGTGGGTGGCGGAACAATATGATTCATCAATTGGGCGGGCGAATCGGAATACGAATGCTCCTTCCGATGCGGGTGTTGTGAAAGTACATGGTTCAGACAAGTCGATTGTGATAACGGTAGATTGTAACTCTCGGTATGTGAATGCAGATCCAGAAGAAGGTTGTGCCATGGCAGTTGCGGAGGCGGCGCGTAACATTGTTTGTTCGGGGGGTACGCCGGTGGCTATTACCAACTGCCTTAATTTCGGTAATCCTTACGTTCCAGAAGTTTACTGGCAATTCGTAGGAGCAATCAAAGGAATGAAAAAGGCTTGTGAGGCGTTTGAAACGCCGGTAACAGGAGGTAACGTGAGTTTCTATAATCAATCATCCGATGAAGGTCCGGTATTCCCTACGCCTACGATTGGTATGTTGGGAATCTTAGAGAAACCAGAAAACAAGATGACCTTGGATTTCAAGGCTGAAGGAGATTTAGTTTACTTGGTAGGAGAGTCTGTCAATGACATTGCTTCTTCTGAGTTCTTATATTCATACCGCAAGGTGAAAGCATCACCAGCGCCGCATTTTGATTTGCCAACTGAGCAATTGGTTCAAAAAGGAATTTTGGGCTTAATCGAAGGTAAATTAATTCAATCAGCGCATGATGTGTCTGATGGTGGTGTCTTGGTTACGTTAGCTGAATCTGCTTTCCCACGTGGATTAGGTTTCGATGTGAAATCGGTCGCAGGTATTCGTCAAGATGCGATGTGGTTTGGTGAGGCACAATCTCGTGTGATTGTATCTGTTGCTCCAGCAAAACAAGCGGCTTTTGAAGCACATTTAGCGGGTTTAGGCGTGAAGTCGACCCAATTAGGTACAGTAAAAGGTACGGATATGGTGGTGGATGGCCAAGTGCTAAGTTCCTTAGCGAAGGCTTCGGGTTCTTATTTTACGGCTTTGGAAACCGCATTAACAAAATAATTCAAGATGAGCCGCTATGCACTGCAATTCGCTTATGATGGCGGCTCGTTTCATGGATATCAGATCCAGCCAAATGCACATAGCGTTCAGGCGGAGTTAGAGGAAAAATTAAGTCTTTTATTGGGGGAAACAGTCGCGATCACGGGAAGTGGTCGGACGGATACCGGCGTGCATGCCGCGCATCAAATCGCCCATTTTGATACATCGGTTTCAATCGATGATAATCTCATCTACCGCTTAAATCGCATGCTTTCACCTGCATTAACAGCACAAGCCATTTATGTAGTGGCGGCTGATTTTCATGCCCGTTTTGACGCGACATCTCGTATCTATGAATACCGAATCACGCGGCATAAGGACCCATTTTTGCGTGATTTTGCCTATTGGTATGAGGCGGATTTGGATTTAAAGGCGATGAATGAAGCCGCCCAATTGCTCTTGTTTCACACCGATTTTCAGTGTTTTTCTAAAGTTAAAACGGAAGTAAATACCTTCGAATGCACCATTATGCGTGCTTTTTGGGAGGAGCAAGGGGATCATTTAGTCTTTACGATCGAGGGTAATCGTTTCTTACGCGGTATGGTGCGTGCGGTTGTTGGGACGCTGATGGAAATCGGGATGGGGAAATGGACCGCGGCCGATTTGCAACGCATATTAGCCTCTAAAAGCCGACAAAAAGCCGGCCGAGCGGTACCTGCCCATGGTTTGCATCTTGTGAAAGTGACTTATCCGGAGGCTAGTTTTGGCGCCAGATGTTCATAATGACATCCAATAAGCTAGCAGCCGATTTAATCTGAATGCTTTTGGGTTTATAATTCAAACCTTTCAAATTGTATTTCGAAATCCAAATTTCCTTGAAACCCAATTTTTCAGCCTCGGCGATGCGCTGATCGATCCGTGTTACGGAACGTAATTCGCCACCTAAGCCCACCTCTGCTGCGAAGCATTTAGACGAATCAATGATTTTGTCTTCATAGGAGGAAACGACAGAAAGGCAGGTTGCCAAATCCAAGGCTGGGTCATCAACGCGAATTCCGCCGGTAATATTCAGGAATACATCTTGCGAACTGAGTTTATAACCGCCACGCTTCTCGATGACAGCTAATAGCATGTTTAAGCGTTTTCCGTCGTAACCGTTGGCAGTTCTTTGGGCAATTCCGTAGGATGTGGTCGAAACCAATGATTGAATTTCAACCAATAGGGGACGGTTGCCTTCCATTAATGTACCAATGGCAACGCCTGAAGCCGGTTCGTCCCGCTGGGATAATAAGATTTCAGATGGATTCGTTACGGAGCGTAAGCCGGAGCCCAACATTTCATAAATGCCTAATTCAGACGTGCTTCCAAAACGATTCTTGGTCGTACGTAGGATGCGGTAAATCATGTGTCGGTCACCTTCAAACTGCAAAACGGTATCCACCAAGTGTTCGAGGACTTTCGGTCCAGCAATAGATCCTTCTTTGGTGATGTGCCCAACAAGGAAAATCGGGGTATTGGATTCTTTCGCAAATCGCATGAGCTCTAAGGCGCATTCGCGGATTTGGGAAACGGATCCAGGACCAGATTCGATTTGATCGGAAAAGAGCGTTTGAATCGAATCCACGATGATTAGTTCGGGTTCGAGATCTACCAAATGCTTGAAAATCGATTGGGTATTCGTTTCCGTCAGGATATATAAGCTATCTGATTTTTTTTCAAGCCGGTCGGCGCGCAGTTTGATCTGTTGTTCGGATTCCTCACCAGTCACATAAAGGACTTTGGTTTCTGTTAATGATAAAGCCACTTGCAACAACAAGGTTGATTTTCCGATGCCCGGTTCTCCGCCGATTAACACGAGGCTTCCTGGAACGATGCCGCCACCTAGGACCCGACTGAATTCGGTGTCATTGCAGCTGATTTTCGGTAAGCTTTCGAAGTCAACGTCTTGTAATAATTTCGGTTGGGGTTTGCTTCTTGCCTGCGAAGGGCTTTTCCAAACTTCCGCTGGGTGGGAGCTTACCTCGACTAATTCTTCAACAAAGGTATTCCACTCATGGCAGGATGGACACTTGCCTAACCATTTAGGTGCTTGATGCCCACAAGATTGACAGAAAAAGGAAGTTTTAGCTTTAGCCACAGGTACATTTTATTAAGCTTCAAAAATACGCTTTTCGTTGGTTTTTTCTTTTTTTTCGGTTGAAAAAGGATAATTTTACTGTTTCATTGTAAAATCTGTCATAATCTATGCGCAAGCAATTTTGTTTTCTGCTACTCTTCGGAAGTTTGAGTGGTATTTCTACTCAAGTTTCGGCACAATTTTTAATGCCAGCTAAAAAGATTACGGGTAATTTTTTTCGTTTAGGGATTAAAGGAGGTGTTAATATGGCTTCCTTGAAAACGGAGGGTTTAACCTATAATGGAATTGGCAATTATGTCGTTGAGAATTTAAATGCGAAAACAGGTTATGTGGCGGGAGCTTATATGCGATTAGGTCGTAAGATTTTTGTTGAGCCGGAATTGCTTGTATCTTACAAAAATGGTTCAATCAATGTATTGAAGTCACTTTCTACACAAAGTTTACAATTGGATATCAAGTATGTGAGTTTAGATGTGCCTATATTGGTTGGCTATCGATTGGGACCTTTGCATGTAATGGCTGGGCCTGTGGCCTCATATAGTTTAAATGCTGATAATTCCATAGCAGAAGCAATAGGTACAAATTTAGGAAGTTTGCAGTCGGCGACGACAAAGGCCTACTTTTCTTATACAGCAGGTGCAGGAATTGATTTGTTGGGCTTAACGCTCGATGTGCGATATGAAGGTAATTTTACGGATTTGTCTAAGACAATCCCATTGCCTCAAGGTGTGAATTTTTCTCAAAAGGCTTCCTTGTGGCAAGCGACTTTAGGGATGAAAATATTATAATTTTTTATGAACGAACAGATACATGCGATTCAAGCGGAAGTTGAATCATTTTTGATTAGCAATGAAACGGAATTAGAGCAATTTCGAATTGCTTATGTGGGAAGAAAAGGCCGATTAGCTGCATTATTTGATGGGTTAAAGGATGTTCCTGCAGAGAATCGTCGGGAAGTGGGTCAAGCCTTGAATGCCTTAAAACAATTGGCGGAAGGAAAGTTTGCTTTGGCACAAGAGGCCTTCGCCGATAGTGATTCGTCCATACAGGTCCCAGCCGATTTGACCTTAACGGATCCGGTCCAACATGGTTCAATGCACCCCTTGACGATTGTTCGTGCACGAATTTTAGAGATTTTCAATCGGATGGGTTTTTCCGTTTCGGATGGTCCTGAAATCGAAACTGATTTTTACAATTTTACGGCTTTGAATTTTCCGCCAAATCACCCGGCACGTGAAATGCAGGATACTTTTTTCATTGAAAAAGGGAAGGGTGAAATTCAAGATGATGTCTTGTTACGTACGCATACATCGAATGTGCAAGTGCGTTTAATGCAATACCAAAAGCCGCCTATTCGTTCGATTATGCCAGGTCGTGTATTTCGGAATGAAGCTATTTCAGCGCGCGCACACTGCTTGTTTCACCAAGTAGAGGGTTTATATGTGGATGAAGAAGTAAGTTTCAAAGACTTAAAAGATAGTTTATATCATTTCGCGAAAGAGATGTTTGGAAAGGATACCAAAGTTCGTTTCCGCCCATCGTATTTCCCTTTCACAGAGCCAAGCGCTGAGATGGACATTACTTGTTTGCTTTGCAAAGGCGACGGCTGTAATGTGTGTAAACAAGCAGGTTGGGTAGAAATTGGTGGAGCCGGCATGGTGGATCCCAATGTGCTTGAAAATGTAGGTATTGATTCGAAGAAATATTCAGGCTTCGCCTTTGGAATGGGAATTGAGCGGATTACAATGCTTAAATATCAAATCAAAGACCTTCGTCTATTCACGGAAAATGACGTTCGTTTCTTGCGCCAATTTAATTAACAAGAATTAACCTGACGGATTGATTTCAATCCCTTTTATTTGAGTTTTAATTTCAAACTATGCAGCATTTTCAACGCAATAATAACCTCGTCGGTTGGATTGTTTTTCTTATTTCACTTGTCACATATACCTTAACGGTTGAACCTACCGCATCTTTTTGGGATTGTGGGGAATTCATCGCTTGTGCGTATAAATTACAAGTTCCACACCCGCCAGGGGCACCACTTTTCTTGTTAATTGGTCGGATGTTTTCTTTCCTTGCCCTGGGCGATGTGACGCGTGTGGCTTTCTGGATCAACATGATGTCGGTCGTGTCAAGTGCATTTACGATTCTCTTCATGCATTGGACGATTGTGATGATCGGTCGGAAAGTGTTGAATAAGCCCTTCGCTGAGCTATCGAAATCAGAAGGAGGAATCTTATTGCTTTCGGGAGCTGTTGGGTCCTTGGTTTATGCATTTTCAGATACATTTTGGTTCTCAGCGGTAGAAGCTGAGGTGTATGCGATGTCCTCTTTCTTTACTGCGATTGTCGTTTGGGCTGCGTTTAAATGGGAATTGGTGGAAGATGAGGCGACTGCCAATCGTTGGATTTTATTCATCGCGTATTTAGTTGGTTTGTCCATTGGAGTCCATTTATTGAACTTGGTTACTTTGCCTGCTTTGGCTTTGTTGTGGTATTTTAAGAAAGAAGATAAGCCTACGTACAGAGGTGGTTTCATTGCTGTCATGGCAGGTTTATTCATTCTGGGAATTATCAATTCAGGGATTATTCCAGGCTTGCCATCCGTAGCATTTTGGTTTGAATTACAGTTCGTGAATAACTTGGGATTGTGTTATGGTTCTGGGGCAGTTTTCTTCTTGATATTCCTTTTGGCTGCTGTGGTTTTTGGTATTCGTTATTCCTATACACACGGGAAATTGCTATTGAACATGGCCTTGTTTTCGTTTGTGTTTTTGTTGATTGGGTATTCGACTTATACGGTTGCATTGGTGCGTTCGGGGTATAATCCACCGATCAACGAGAATGATCCAAGTAACATTTTGAACTTCTTGAAATACCTAAAGCGTGAGCAATACGGTTCTCGTTCTTTATTGTATGGTCCAGTTTATACAGCTCAAATCGAGGATTTCAAGAAAGGGGAGGATGTTTACAAAATGAAGGATGGTAAATATGTGGTGTATACGAATAAGCCAGAATATGTTTATCAGAAGGACCAACAAATGTTGTTGCCGCGTGTTTGGAGTAATTCAGGATCACATGTGCAGATGTATCAAGATATGTTGGGCATTCCTGCAGGTCAAAAACCGAGCTTTGGAGATAACCTTCGTTTCATGTTTACGCACCAGTTGGGCAACATGTACACCCGTTACCTATTATGGAACTTCATCGGTCGGGAAAATGACTTAGAAGGCGCTTATGCGATTTCAAACCCTTTCGAGGATACGTCCAAGTTGCCCGATGTATTAAAGAATAATAAGGCGCGTAATAATTACTATTATTTGCCAATCATCTTGGTGCTTTTAGGCTTCTATTTGTTGTACCGCAAAGATGAAAAGGACTTTTTGGTGACCATTATGATGTTTGTGTTGTCGGGAGTTGCCTTAGCGGTATATTTAAACTCTCCACCCGCAGAACCTCGTGAGCGTGATTATATTTATGTGGGATCATTCTATTTCTTAGCGATTTGGGCAGGATTGGGTGTCATGCAATTAGCTGAATGGTTGACGAAATTGATCAAATCTCCGCAGGTTCGTTGGGGTTTATTAGGCGTTTTTAGTTTCTCGGCGCCGGCTATTTTGGCCCAACAAAACTGGGATGATCACGATCGTAGCGGTCGGTACCACCAAATCGATTTTGCGAAGAATCTATTGAATTCTTGTGCCCCGAATGCCATTTTGTTTACGGGGGGAGATAATGATACATTCCCGTTGTGGTATGTGCAAGAGGTAGAGGGATTCCGTACAGATGTTCGGGTATGTAATTTGTCATTATTAGGGACGGATTGGTACATCGATCAAATGAAGCGCAAGACTTATGAATCAGAAGCCTTACCAATTACCTTGAAGAAGGATCAATTCTTGGAAGGTGTGAATGATCAAATCATGTACAATGAGAGTCCAAATATTTCCTCCATGTCATTGCCTGATTTCTTGGATTTATTGCATCGTGATAGTCCATCGATTCAGGCACAGACGCAAGGCGGTGAAATGATTAATACGTTCCCTTCGGATTCCTTGATTATTCCTGTGAATGTTGCTCAAGTGGCAAATTCCGCCTGGTTCCCGAAAGAATTTGTGGGCTTTTTGTCGAATCAATTGGCTTGGAAATTACCGGCTAAGAATATTTTCAAGGGGGAATTAATCCAATTGGAAATAATCTCCAACAATGCGCTGCAGGGCTGGAAGCGTCCGATTTATTTCGCTTCTACGTTGCCGGGTGATCAGTATTTAGGATTAAAGGAAAGTATGCAGTTGGAAGGTTATGCTTACCGATTAATGCCGTTCAAAATAACGGGTGCCAAAGATGGTTTTGTGAATGCTAAAATTATGGCTGATAACATGTTGAATAAGATGTATTGGCGCGGATTGAATGATGATAAAATCTATTACCATGGTGATTTTTACATGGGTATTCCGAGTGTGACGTTACGTTTAAGTACGTATCGGTTGGCTGATCAATTGATTCGTGAGGGGAATATTCCTTTGGCGAAGAAAGTCTTACATCAAGTGGAAGAGGTCATGCCGGATAAAGTGATTCCTTACGATCAATTTTCAGCAATGATAATTAGTTTATTTATTGAGGTAGGTGAACAGAAGAAAGCTTTATCGATTGCTAAAACGATGATGGATCGTAACGATAAAGCTTTGGATTATTATTTATCAGGTGGAATTCGTTCGCACGATCGTGATATTCAGATTGCTTTTTATGAGATGAATATCATTGCCTCAACGTTAGTAGAATCTAAGATACCCGCGAATCAGTATCAAGGTATAGTTGCCAAGTTTGATAAGTGGCAGAGCCGGTTTAAGTAAGAGTGAAGAGTTAAGAGCGAAGATGTGTTTTATTTAGCCCTGGGAGAAATCCTGGGGCTTTTTTCTTTGGCAAACCTTGTAGAGATTGCCAAAGTTTGAGGCGTTACATCGCCGATTCTCTAGGTTAAAGCCTAGGGTTATAATCATGAAAAAAGGGGCTCAGAAATTCTGAACCCCCAATTCTTAACTCTTAGTTCTTAACTCTTAGATCTTAAC
>DKIP01000001.1:31397-56920 GCA_002454335.1 Cytophagaceae bacterium UBA6715
ACTCTTAGATCTTAACTCTTAGTTCACTTAAGAAAACATATCCCTCACCTTATGAAAGAACCCTTTCTCCGATTTCCCTGGCTGCGGTGCAAAGTTTTCTGAATTGCGTAATTTTTCTAATAATTCACGTTCTTCTTTATTGACTTGCTTCGGTGTCCAGATATTGACATGAACCAATTGATCCCCGATCGAATAGCCATTCAATTCTTTGATGCCTTTTCCTTTTAGTCGAAGGATTTTACCACTTTGAGTACCTGCTTCGAGCGTGATTTTCGCTTTTCCACCGATGGTCGGCACTTCGACTGATGTTCCCAGCGCAGCATCCACAAAACTCACATATAAATCGTAAATGACATTGTTTCCATCGCGATGCAATACTTCATGTGCTTCTTCTTCAATCACGATTAACAGGTCGCCTGCTACACCACCGCGTGGGGGAACGTTTCCTTTGCCCGACATAGACAATTGCATATCGTTCGAAACACCTGCTGGGATTTTGATTGGGATGATTTCCTCTTCTAATACTCGTCCCTCTCCGAAACACGCATCACATTTAGCGCCTACACTCTTACCTTCACCCGAACAAGTAGGGCAGGTAGAGGAAGTGACCATTTGGCCCAACATGGTTTGTTGGACACGTTTTACCTGACCTGATCCCTGGCAAGTGCCACAAGTCTTTAAATCCGTTCCGTTTTTCGAACCATTGCCCGAACAAACCTTACAAGCCACATGACGCTTTACCTTGATTTTCTTTTCTACACCGTTTGCGATTTCTTCCAAGTTCAATTTCAACTTAATACGCAAATCGGTTCCTTTCCGCTGACGACGTCCCCCTCGACCTCCGCCGCCAAAGAAACTACCAAATGGACTATCATCCCCACCGCCGAATATATCGCCGAACTGCGAGAAAATATCCTCCATGTTCATGCCTTGACCACCAAAACCACCCCCAGCAGCTCCACCCATGCCTGCATGACC
This sequence comes from Cytophagaceae bacterium UBA6715, assembly GCA_002454335.1. Lineage (GTDB taxonomy): Bacteria > Bacteroidota > Bacteroidia > Cytophagales > Spirosomataceae > Aquirufa. The sequence continues at coordinate 32,376 of DKIP01000001.1, forward strand.
GAAACGATCATATTGCGCTTTCTTTTGGCTATTGCTTAAGACCTCGTAGGCTTCTGCAGCCTCTTTGAATTTCTCCTCAGATTCTTTGTCGTCCGGGTTCTTATCGGGATGGTATTTAACGGCCAACTTTCGGTAAGCCTTTTTGATTTCGTCTTCGCTTGCCGACTTCGCTACGCCTAATACCTCGTAATAATCTCTTTTTTGAGCCATTGTTTAATTAATTTCCTACCACCACTTTTGCAAAGCGAATGACTTTTTCGTTTAATGTATATCCTTTTTCCAATACGTCTAATACCTTGCCTTTATCTTCCTCAGAAGGAGCGGGGTATTGCGTAATGCAATCATGAAAATCTGCATTGAAAACCTCTCCCAAAGCTGGCAATTCTTTCAAGCCCTTGCTTTGAAGCGTGTTTAAAATTCCCTTAAATATCAATTGAATCCCTTCTGAAATCTCTCCCTCAGGTGCATTCGCTAAGGCACGTTCGTAATTGTCAATGCTAGGCAATAAATCCGTGATTAAACCAGATGCGGCCGTTTGCAATAATTCGATACGTTCTTTGGCTTTATTTTTTCTGAAATTCTCGAAATCTGCATATAGAAGCAGGTATTTCTTTTTCATTTCCTCCAACTCGTCCGGCGCTGCCTGCTCTTCTATTGTTGATTCCGTTGCCTGCGCTTCCGCTGTTGGATCTATCTTTGTTTCGTCTACTTCCGGCTGTTCGTTCTCTTTCTTTTTCATAAGGCAAAATTAATACGGATTTTGGCTACGCAAATCATAGACCAAAAACTATTTTCTGACAGTTTGGCATAAATTCCCGCACCTTCGTAATTTTATGGCACATGAATCAGACAGCTTCGACCCATTCCCACGTCATTAAGCGATTAGCCCAGCAACACGGCTTTGCTTTTTGTGGCATATCCAAGGCTGATTTTTTAGAAGCTGAAGCCCCGCATTTGGAGAACTGGTTAAACCAACACATGCATGGGGGAATGGCATACATGGCGAATCACTTCGATAAACGTTTAGATCCTCGTTTGTTGGTTGATGGCGCCCAAACGGTCGTTTCTTTGGTCTATAATTATTTTCCATCGACCCATTTTCAACCGCTGTCGGATTCGTTCAAGGTTTCCAAATATGCCTTTGGGGAAGATTATCACCGTGTGATTAAGGACAAAATGCAGGTGCTTTGGGATGATTTGCAAAATGAATTGGGTGAAATAAATGGGCGGATGTTCGTCGACTCAGCGCCGGTATTGGAAAAGGCCTGGGCAAAAATGTCAGGAATTGGCTGGATTGGGAAGAACGCTAATTTGATTATTCCCAAACAGGGGAGTTTCTACTTCATTGCCGAGTTAATCATCGATTTACCTGCGGAAGCAGATGGACCTATTCGGGATTTTTGTGGTACTTGCACACGTTGCATCGATGCCTGTCCCACGGAAGCTATCACGCCCTATGTGGTTGATGGTTCAAAATGCATCTCGTATTTCACGATTGAATTAAAAGAAAATCTTCCCATTGAACTAAACAAAGGCTTTGAGGACTGGATTTTTGGCTGTGATATCTGTCAGGATGTTTGTCCTTGGAACCGACATTCTAAAGCCCATACGGAGTCGCGTTTTGAGCCCATGCCTGAAATGCTCGGTTTATCTCAACGTGACTGGGAGGATATGTCGGAGGAATTGTTTAAAAACCTATTTCGCTATTCAGCGATCAGTCGGACGAAATTAGGCGGCATTCGCCGTAACATTGCCCATGCAAAAAAAATGAGGCCATGAATATCATGACCCCTTTTTGCAAATTAAACCCTAAAGTGATTTTCTTGGGATGAATTGTAGCGCGAGTTCATGGCTACCTTTATCGTTTTCGTTGATGAGTTGTGCAGCCATTTCTCCCATCCGAATCGGTTGATTCGATAAGACGGAAATGCCTCCCACCAATATTTCTTTGAAATGCGAATCATTGAATGCAATGAGTCCCACTTGATTGCCAATTTCTAAATTTTTTGCTTCTGCGTATTTGATGGCCCGAACCAAATCCTGATCGTCCAAGGTGAAATAAATCACACCTGCACGAACATCTTCTGTTTCGAGGCCATCTAATACTTGAAAATCCATTCCATGGGTTTCGCAGAATTCACTACATCCATTAATCAGCGCCGGATCGAAATAATCCTCCTCCGAAACAACCAAATTAAATGAATGGTACTTGTTAAACAGGTTTAGTTGGTTTTCTAATAAAGCGATTAATTGCTCTTTCGGTTGCGTCACAATACTGGCGTGTGCGTGCGAAATGCTATTAAAGTTTTGGTCCAAAAGAATCAATCGGTCACCCGAAATCTTCTTGAGACATTTGATATTCTCCTCCTCTTCCTCAATCAAATGCGGCATAATTACATAGTAGTGGTAATTGCCCAATTGCTGAGACATGATCTCCTGAAATTGACTCGTTTTGTATTGATAGGTGTAAATGTCGACCATCACATTTTTCCCCAAGGATTCGCAAAAAGAATCAAACACGACTTTATTGGTATTTGTAATCTTTCCCACCAAAAACAAAACTTTGGTTTTCGTTTTGACTTTGGCATCTGAAATAAAATACCCTTTGCGAAAAATGGAAGTAATTACACCCATTTTGTGCAATTCCGTATAAGCGCGTTCAACGGTGTCACGCGACAAATAACATTCTTCCGATGCCTCATTGATCGAAGGCAATCGTTCCCCAGGTTTCAACTCACCCATCTCGATGTCGCGCAACAACGAATTGATGAGTTGTTGGTATTTTGGCAACTTATTGTCGGCATTCTTCGCCGAAAATGAAATAAATGTCTTCACCATTTGCTTACAAGAATTAAACGGATTGCTTCGATGTTCGAAGCTTGTTACAAATCTACAGGCTGGCTCGTGGAAGGATTGGGACAAATCTTACAAATACATGGATATATCTTGCAAAAGAGGCCAAATGAAAAGCTTGTGCATGGATTTTATTCTAGATAGACCACATAAATCCGCAAGGACTCTATGAATATTTTTCTATTTTAGCTATTCGAAATGAAATATCAGCTTATCCGTTTCTTGTTATTGCTTAGTCTGAGCCTTCCAGGTTTCAGTCAGGTAACGCAGCGTTTTGAACGATTGAGTACAGTATCTGGCTTATCTCAAAGTACCATTTATAAAATTATTCAAGACCGTCGGGGATTTTTATGGTTTGCTACAGCCGATGGTTTGAATCGATATGATGGGCATTCCTTCGTTATTTATCGGCACGATCCAGGTGATGCGAACACGCTAAGTGGCAGTGATATCTCGACAGTATTGGAAGATCAAGAGGGTAATTTGTGGGTTGCAGCACGTAGTTCTGGATTAAATAAAATTAATCTTAAAACTGGGAAAATTACCCGGTTTTCGCGTGGGCCTCGGGGCATTGATTTTTCTTCTTTGACCATTTCTTCCATGTTAGCTGTTGGGAAAAATCGAATATATGCCTCCGTCAATGGCTTAGGATTGTTGGTGTTCGATTCACAAAATAACATTTTTTTGCCCAAGGAATCCGAGCTGAATAATCCTCTATTGAAGGAGGTTGTTCGCATGTACAAACATTCGAATGGCTCAATCTGGATGGGTACGAGAACTGGGCAATTGATTTCTTATGTTAGCCATCATAGTTTTATTCCTTTTGACTTTTCGAAAAAATCAAAGATAAGTAGTTACCGTGTTCGTGCACTTTATGAAGCAAAAAATGGTGATTTATTGATAGGAACCGAGGGAAAAGGATTATTTCGTTTTAATCCAGAAAATCAACAATTTTTAAATGTATTTTATCAAGCTAATGATCCTACGAGTCGACAAAATCTCGTTACATCATTAGTTCGTGATGCCAACGAAAATCTTTGGATTGGAACAGATAATGGTATATACGCATTAAAAGGCGAGGATTTTAATGATGTTAGGCATATTCCTTCTAATCCAGACCCGGATTTAGGTATCAGTTCGTTTTCTGTCATGAGTATGTTTACGGATTCCAATCGGAATACATGGATTGGAACATGGGAAGCCGGTTTAAATATTAGTTTTTATCAAAAATCCCGTTTTGCGGTATTGCGTTATAAGCCGAATACTTTTCAAGGTTTACTAAGTAATAAAGTCACTTCGCTGAGTGCTGGTGAAGATCGGGGTGTTTGGATAGGAAGTAATGTGGGTTTGTCTTATTTTGAACATAGGTCGGGGAAAGTTGAACATCTGATTAATCAAGCTTTGGTTAATAAATTCAATGTAACAACGGGCTTTGATGTAAACCTCCTTCAAGCGATGCCGGATGGTTCAGTTTGGGTATGTGCTTGGGGTAAAGGTTTGTTCCATTTTACTCCACCGAATGACTTGAAGGCCTATCCATATCGTTTGGATGAAACAGGCATGAAATGGACTAGTTTGCTATTGGATCAAAGTCGCTTATTATTAGGTTCTCAGTCTAAAGGAATTTTCGCCTTTGATTTAATTAAAAAGAACTTTTATAATCCTTTTGGCGAATTCAGCTCAAAAGAACTGAAAAATAAAAATATTAATGCACTTTTAAAGAGTGCAGCAAATCAAATTTGGGTGGGGACAACCATGCATGGGGTATTTATTTATGATATAAACACCCATAAATTACAGCACTTGGTTCGAACAAATTCGCCTAATAGTTTAAAATATAATCACATTACGTGCATTAAGGAAGATCGCCAACATCGCATTTGGGTACTGACAAATGGTGGTGGCTTGCACTTGTATCTCGGGGAGGGTAAAGGATTTCGTGTTTTCACTGTTGCTGATGGTTTGGGAAGTAATACCTTACGCGGGATGGAAGAGGACAAGAAGGGTGATTTGTGGTTTACCACGAATGGAGGTATATCAAAAATGGACGCGAAAACATTAAAATTCGTTAATTATGATGATACGGATGGACTTCAAGGAAAGGAATTTATCATTACCGCACATGCGAAAAATAAACAAGGTTGGTTGTTTTTTGGTGGGGTAAATGGGTTGAATTATCTCAAATCGGATAGCTTGCGGATGCGCTTAGATGTTCCGAATGTCTATTTGACGGGCTTGAAAATTTTCAACAAAAAAGTTCAAGTGGGCGAGGAGAATTCACCTTTGACGGAGGATTTGCCAGATTTGAAGACCTTAGTTTTGCAACCCGATCAATCAGTATTTAGCTTGGATTTTGTGGCTTTGGAATACCAAAGACCTAAAAATAATCGATATGCCTATTATTTAGAGGGCTTTGATAAGGAATGGAATTTTGTAGGGACGCAAAGGACGGCGACGTATACCAACTTAAGTCCGGGATCTTATGTCTTTAAAGTAAAGGCCACGAATTCAGATGGAATATGGGGCGAAAACCCGTTGGAACTGCATATCGAGGTATTGCCACCTTGGTATCGAACGTGGTGGGCCTATCTGCTATATGCAATAGCTTTGGGGGCTATTATTTATGGTTTTATGCGGGAAATTCAAATTCGAGAGGCATTTAAGACGGATATACGTCTAAAGGAAATTGAAAAGGAACGTATTCGGGAATTGGAGCAAATTAAGACATCGTTTTTCACGAATATATCCCATGAGTTGCGTACGCCATTGACGCTCATTATTAGCCCAATAGAGAAGTATTTCTTGAAAAATTCAACGATGCCGAAGGAGCAAGTAGGTAGATTGCAATCCATCCATCAGAATGCGCAGAAATTATTACGACTGATCAATCAATTGCTTGATTTATCGAAGATTGAGGCAGGAAAGCAGCATCCAGTCATTGCGAAACATGACATGATTTCGCAGTTGACGCACATCCTGCATGGTTTTGAAAGCTATGCACAGCAAAAGCAAATTAAGCTTCGTTACGATTTTCCAGTTGATTCGCTTTGGGTTTATTACGATTCCGATATCTTGGAAAAATGTTTGAGTAATCTACTTTCGAATGCCTTTAAGCACACAGCTGAAGATGGTAAGATTGGTGTAGAATTAGAATTGGAACAGGTTTTTGTTGGCACAGAATCGCATGTTCGTAAAGTGACTTTGCGAGTAATGGATACCGGTCGGGGTATTTCGGAAGCACATTTGCCACATGTCTTTGACCGTTTTTATCAAATTCCGGATGCCGTTCAGGTGGTAGGCACGGGAGTAGGTTTATCCTTATGCAAGGAATTAATGCTATTGCACCGTGGCGATATTCAGGTCAAAAGTAAACTGGGCGAGGGAAGTGCTTTTATGCTTCATTTTCCTGTAGAATTGGAAGCGTTTGATCCATCTTGGGTACGAGCAGCGGGTCAACAAATGGTTCCTGCGCTTGAATTGCCAAGCTTATCTTTAATTGAAAAAGAAAAGCCCATCCTGTTGGTCGTGGATGATCATGCAGAAATGCGGGAATTCATTGGGGGGATTTTTGATTCCCGTTTTCAAGTTATTTATGCAGATCGGGGAGAGGATGGTTTAGAAAAGGCCAATACCTATTTGCCGGATTTGGTGATCACCGACTGGATGATGCCTGGCATGAGCGGGATTAATTTATGTCGGGCCCTTCGCCAAAATCCAAAAACCAATCACATTCCGATTGTAATTTTGACATCAAAAAGCTCTCAAGAAAGCCAAATCGAAGGTATGCAATCTGGAGCTGATGATTTTGTTAGTAAGCCATTTAATGCTGATATCCTCGAAATACGGGTGAATACCTTGTTGGAGGCCAAAGATCGTCTCCGTAAAAATTGGCAGAAACAAATGATCCAACAGGAATTAAGCGAAGGTAAAATGCCTATTTTTGAGGATGCATTTTTGCTGAAAGCAACCCAACTCATCATCGATCATTTAAGTGATCCGGAATTTGATGTGGAAGACCTTGAAAAAGGTCTAGATATGAGTAAAATGCAGTTGTATCGGAAGTTGAAGAACCTAACTTCCCTTGCCGGAAATGAGTTTATTCGTTCGATTCGTTTGCAGCAGGCGAAAGTTTTATTAGAAGCAGGTAGCTTGAATATTTCCGAAGTAGCATATCAGGTTGGGTTTAATGACCCCGCCTATTTTACTCGTGCTTTTAAAAAACAGTATGGCCAAACGCCAAAATCCATTATCAACAACAACCATGAAAAAAATTAGTGTTTTCGTTCTAATTATTTGTGCCTCTTGGGGTTTTTTGGCGCATAAAACCTTGCAACAGATTTCGATTTATCAATTACCTGATGATTTGGCGGGTTATTTTTATGCAAATCAGGACTATCTCGTTCAGCAATCGATACGCCCGGATGTCAGGCGTAAAGATGATAAACAAGAGGATGCGAAACATTATTTAGATATGGATGCGCCGATTTTTGGGGCGGATTTTAAGACATCGATACCACATGATTTCAGCAAGGCCATAGCTAAATATGGTTTGGATAGTTTGCGTAAAGAAGGTTTAGTTCCTTGGGAAGTTGTTCGTGTATACGGTCGTTTGGTTGAAGCATTTAAAACGGAAAAGCGAGATTCCGTATTATTTTATGCGGCAGATTTAGGTCATTATGTGGCAGATGCGCATGTCCCTTTGCATACGACACGTAACCATGATGGGCAGTTGACCGGCCAAAAAGGTATGCACGTGCTTTGGGAAAGTTTAGTGCCTGAAGCGCAATTGCAGGGGTACGCGTTGAATCAAGTGGCTGGAATACAGTACATTACTAAGCCTCAGGATTTTATCTTTCAAATTTTGTTGGAGTCACATGCAATGCTACCGGCCATGTTTGCTGCCGAAAAAGACGTTCGTGCGGCTTTGGGTGAGGAGGGGTCTTTTGAGATGGTAGAAAAATACGGTCGGAAGCAGCGGTATTATACCAAAGCCTTTATTCAAGCCTATGGTGCGAAATTAGGTGCTTCAATTCCGGATCGTATGCTATTAGCATCTTCGCGTGTTGCCTCTTTTTGGTACTCGGCATGGAAAGATGCGGGTTCACCGGCCTGGGTGAAACAAGATGCTCAGGTGGTGAATGCCTTGAATCAAGAAAAGGTGATTTGGAAGAAAAATGAATTGATTAGTGCGGGTCGATTGATCTCTTTACAAAATAAACGCACGGAATAAGATGGTTAAGGTTTTGTTGCTATCGGATACGCATAGCTATTTGGATCCTCGTTTAGATGAACATTTGAAGGAATGTGACCAGATTTGGCATGGAGGCGATTGGGGTTCGGTTGAATTAGCCGATAAATTAGCGGCGTACGGAAAGCCCATCGCAGGGGTTTATGGGAATATCGATGACCGAACGATTCGCAATATGTATCCCAAAATTAAGCGTTTTCGCGTGGAAGATGTAACCGTTTCGATGACGCATATCGCTGGCGCTCCTTCCAATTACAAACCCGATGCTTTGGAGGCATTCTCCATGGGATTGCCCATGATTTTCGTCTGTGGTCACTCGCATATCTTGCAAGTCAAAAGGGATGCGAAACGTAATAATATGCTTTTTTTGAATCCTGGGGCGGCGGGCCAACATGGCTTTCATCCGGAACAAACAGCACTCCGATTTAAGATTGATGGTTCCCGAATATTTGACATGGAAGTTATTCAAATGCCGCGTATAAAGGTAAAATTAACGCCTGAGGAAGCAAAACTGCTATGACCCCGGCAGCGTGATTCCACGCCGCTGCGTTCTTCAATTTACGCCTTATTCACTTCAAAAGACTGATAATTTTCAAAGACTGAGCCTTTCTGATACGATTTCAGAATCCATCCACCCCCCACAACATCGTTTCCTTCATAGAAAACTGCCGCCTGACCAGGTGCAATACCACTTACGGCATCATGGAAGTCGACCTTAATTTTATCAGCAAACTGATGTATGATCGCATCTGTTCCCGCATCTTTATAGCGTACCTTTGTTAAGGTTTCCAATCCTTCTGTCGGAATCTCTGCGTATTTCTGCATATTTAATTGGCCTACCCACATACCCGTCCGATTCAAATCCTCGATTTGACCGATGACCACTTCATTCGTTTCCTTACGGATTTCAATCACATAAGCGGGGAATCCAAATGCTTTTCCCAAACCTTTCCGTTGGCCCACCGTGTAAAATGGATAGCCCTCATGCTTCCCGATAACCTTTCCGGCAATATCCACGAAATTTCCACCGGCTACATGTTCCTCCAATTCCGGTAAGCGACGCTTTAAGAATCCACGGTAATCATTGTCAGGGACGAAACAGATTTCGTAACTCTCCGACTTATTCACTAAATCCACAAAACCGCGTTCCGTAGCCATTTCACGAATGCGTGCTTTGGTTAATCCTCCCAAAGGCAAAATGGTCCGTGCTAAACTCGATTGCGAAACGCCCCAAAGGACATAACTCTGATCTTTTAGGGTGTCTACGCCTTTGGAAATTACGTAGCGTCCGTTTTCTTGACGAATCTGTGCATAGTGACCCGTAGCAATGAACTCACAGCCTAATTGGTCAGCCCGACGAAGCAATGCATCCCATTTGATATGCGTATTGCACATGACACAGGGGTTGGGTGTCCGACCGTCCACATATTCCTGCGTGAAATAGTCAATGACCGAATCACCGAATTCCTCTCGAATGTCTAATATATAATGAGGGAAGCCCAACGATACCGCAATGTGGCGGGCATCATTGATGGAATCTAGGGAACAACAACCTGTTTCCTTTTTATCACCCCCAGAACTGGCATAGTCCCAGGTTTTCATGGTCATCCCGATGACCTCATATCCTTGTTCGTGTAACAAAACAGCTGCGACCGAGCTGTCGATTCCGCCGCTCATCGCGACTAATACTCTTCCTTTAGATTCCATATTCTATTACAGGTTCAAGGCCTGCCGAAAATTTCCTGCAAGTTAGGATATATTTTCCTGAAAGCGTAGTTTTGTTCTCGCGTCTAAGCATGAAATAACCCTATGTTAAAAACTCAAGTTAAAGTTTCCTCGATTACCAATTTGTCCGATGCGCGCTACTGTGCCGGCATGGGGGTCGATTTATTAGGATTCCCTATTCAAGAAATTTCCCTCGAAAAATTTTCCGAAATCCGAAATTGGTTAGCCGGTGTTGAGATTGTAGGCGAGTTTTCTACGCACGATGCTGAAGAAATTAAGGCCAAAGTAGCTGAATATCAACCTGATTATCTGGAAATCGATACCAAGGTGAATTTGGTCGCAATTCAAGATATTGCAATTCCTAAAATCTTGCGTGTAAATATTGATTCGGATAACTTACCAGCCGTATTTGCCGCATCGGCTCCTTATGTGTCGCAATTCTTATTAGTCGGCAATAGTCCAAATTCCTTAAATGGCATGGAAGGTTCCGTAGAGATTTGGTCGGCACAATACCCGATTATTGTAGGGCTTGAAATTCCTGAGGCCGATTTAGATGAATGGATTGATCAAAGTTCCATCAAGGGAATTGGCCTGGTTGCAGGCGATGAAGATCGTCCGGGATTTCGGGATTTTACCGATTTAATGAATATCTTAGAGAAATTAGAAACAGAATAAACGATGTTCCAAAAGATTCAACAGTATTATTCGCTTATTAAATCCAAGCTGAAACAAGGTCTTTTTTTCCTTTGGAGCTTGTTATTAATGGGTGTTCAAAAGCTTTTGGGACAGAAGCAATATGGCCGTTTAGAGGCTGTTTGCCATCAATTTATTGCTTATTACGATTCCCAACGCGCAAAAATTCAAGCCTATTATGATGCGCGTGTAGATAAAAATTCTCCCTATTACAAACCGATAGTCCGTTTATGGCGTGTGGCTGGTAAAACGGTTTTCTACGTCTTGATCTATCTATTTGTGATTGAGACGAATATTTTTTGGTTGACCGGGCAAATGCCAAGTGTCGACGACCTTCAAAATCCGAAATTATCTCAAGCGTCCGAAATTTATTCAGCGGATGGAGTGCTTTTAGGCAAGTATTTCGCGGAGAATCGCACGCCGATTCGTGATTATAAATTGATTTCTCCTTATTTAGTCAAGGCCTTAGTGGCTACAGAAGATGCTCGTTTTTACGAACATACAGGAATTGACTTCCAAGCCTGGGCGGGTGTTGCTATAGGTATTGTAAAAGGCGGCGATCGTGGGGGTGGGAGTACAATTTCCCAACAACTTGCTAAGAACTTATTCAAAACGCGTACGAAAAAAAGCTTTACAAAAACGGGGCTTTTGGGCTACATTCCAGGCTTGAATAAATTGATTTACAAGACCAAAGAATGGGTTACAGCGATCAAATTGGAGCGTTTTTATACGAAGGATGAGATTATTCTTTGGTATTTGAATACGGTGGATTATGGCAATAATGCCTATGGGATTAAAGTGGCAGCGAAGACCTATTTCAATACCTCACCAGATAGTTTGAATATTCAGGAGGCTGCTATTTTGGTCGGTTTACAGAAGGCAACGACAACTTACAATCCGAAGCGATATGATGGAAAGCCTTTGGCAGAAAATAAGGCCTGGAAGCGTCGGAATGTGGTATTATCTCAAATGGTTAAAGCGGGGTATTTGAAGCAAAACGAATATGATTCCTTAGCGCCATTGCCTATTGTTTTACATGAGAATCAAGAATCACCTTACGATGGCACGGGAAATTATTTCAAAGTAGCCGTGGCGAAATTCATTCAGGATTGGGCGAAGGCGAATGACATGGAAATTGATTTGTATCGGGATGGTTTAAAAATCACGACGACAATCGATTCACGTTTACAAATGCATGCCGAAGAGGCTGTAGAGCAAGGAATGCGTAGCACCCAAAAATCATTTGATAATCACTGGACAGGGCAAAATCCTTGGGTGGATGAAACGGGAAAAGAGATTCCAGGTTTCATCGATTCGGTTGCAAAACGGACTGAATATTATAAGGCTTTGGTTCGCCGCTATCCGAATAATCCGGATTCCGTTTGGTATCAAATGAAGCACGTGAAGCGGAAAATGTGGGTGTATTCGCGGAATACGCTCGGGGAAGAGGAGCAAACGATGAGTGCGATTGATTCCATTAATTATTACAAGCGATTCCTTCAAGCAGGTATGATGACCATGGATCCATACACGGGGCACATTAAAGCTTGGGTGGGTGGTTTGGACTTTAAATATTTCAAATACGATCACGTGAAGCAAAGTAAACGCCAAGCAGGATCTACCTTCAAGCCATTCGTTTATACGGCTGCGATTGATGGTCCTCGGGATTTGTCACCTTGTTTTACGGTTGAGGATTCTCCTTATTCTTTGGAGATAGAAGAAAATGGGGAGAAAAAGATTTGGTCGCCACATAATGCAGATGGTACCTTTTCGTATAGTTTAATGCCACTTAAGCGAGCACTAGCCAAGTCGGTGAATACCGTCACCGCGCGTTTAACCAATGAATTTGTGGGCCCTGATACTGTTGCCTATTATGCCAAAAAGATGGGGATTAAAAGTCCATTGAAACCCGTGGCTTCGATTGGTTTAGGTTCGATTGACGTATCGCTATATGAGATGATTGGGGCATATTCGGCTTTTGTGAATGAAGGGATTCATGTGGAGCCGATGATCATAACGGAGATTAAGGATCAAAATGGCAAGGTATTGGTCAACTTTGAGCCACAAGCTGAACGGGTAATCAAAAAGGAATCAGCCCAATTGATGCGCTATATGTTGGAAGGTGTCATCCACGAAGGTGGAACGGCAAGTTCCTTATTATGGGGCGATGGCGCCGTGTTATTGCCAGAAGGTAATAATCGTTATGCGCATAATTTTGCAGGTAAAACGGGTACGACATCTAATCACTCGGATGGTTGGTTCATCGGAATGACCCAAAACCTCATTTCAGGTGTCTGGGTTGGTGGCGATGATCGCTCGATTCACTTCCGATCGGGTGCTTTGGGTGAGGGGTCAAAAACTGCCATGCCGATATACAAACGTTTTATGATTAAGGTGGTCAATGATCCTTTGTTGGCCATGTACAAACCAACGCCTTTTGATAAATTAGATAAACGCGTGGTCAAGAAAGATTTCGATTGTGGAGGAGGAACGAGCATTTTGCCTGATTCCTTGCAGGTATCGGATTCTGAATTAGACTCCTTGAATGCCTTAATGGGGGAACCTGAAACGCAATCGGATTCGAGTACCTCATCTCCTAATTAGTATGAATAAAGAGCAAATTGAAGCCTATTTCCGTGATCTACAGGATCGGATTTGTGCGGGAATCGAAGCAGCGGATGGAACCGGTAAATTCCGTGAGGATCTTTGGTCGCGCCCTGAAGGGGGTGGCGGAAGAACCCGACTGATCGAAGGAGGGTCTATCTTAGAAAAAGCGGGTGTGAATTTCTCAGCCGTTTCGGGGCCATTGCATCCTAAGATGGTCACGAGTTTGAATGTGACGGAAGAGGTTGAATTCTTCGCGACGGGCGTATCGATCGTGATGCATCCAATCAATGCTTGGGTACCGATCATCCACATGAACGTGCGTTATTTTGAATTGAGCAATGGTCAATCGTGGTTTGGTGGTGGCATTGATTTAACGCCACACATCATTATTCCGGAACAGGCGAAATGGTTTCACCAACAAGTGAAGGCCTCCTGTGATGGATTTGGTACAGATGTATATACCAAATACAAGACTTGGGCGGATGATTATTTCTTCAACACACACCGCAATGAAACGCGCGGTATTGGAGGAATTTTCTTTGATTACTTGAAAGAAGACAAAGCTAAAACTTTTGATTTTGTGAAGTCGGTAGGAGAATCTTTTGTTCCTATTTATAGCCATTTGATGAAGGAAAACGCATCCAAGGACGTTTCTGATCAGGAGCGTAATTTCCAATTATTGCGTCGGGGACGCTACGTGGAATTTAATCTTGTACACGATCGCGGGACGAAATTTGGATTGGAAACGAATGGTCGGACGGAATCGATCTTAATGAGCTTGCCACCTTTGGCGGCTTGGGAATATATGTATGATGCCTCGGGGTATCCGGAAGGCCAACAAACCTTAGATTTATTGAAGAAGGGAATTGATTGGTTGGCATAAAAAAAGGTGAGGATTTTGTTCCTCACCTTTTTTGTTTATTTTGATTCTTCCCAGACGATTTCGAGTCCTTTGGGAGTCATGAGGAGCACGCGAGTAGGAGAGGGTAATAAAACCAATCGGGCTGCTGCCGCTGGGTCTTCGATCCACTCTACTTCGACACCTTCTTTTTTGCTGATTTCGACTTCACCGTCCGCAGTTTCTACAAATTTCTTTGCTAAATAAGCCGTAGGCAATAATACATCTGATTCTGGGCAATGTTTCAAGTGAACTTTTTCAAGGATTTCCTCTAAATGGTCACCATATTTCTCATTGAAATCATCTTCTAAATCATGTAGTAATTCCTCTACGTCATCGTAATTTTCGTCGGAATAAGACAATTTACTCAATTTCAATCGTTGCTCTAGGATGGCAATCATCGCCTCGTCAATCGTATTCATGCGGATATGTTAAATTTTTGCTGAGCAAAGATAGGAGTTTTAGTCAAAAGGCGTGGCTCTTGGATGCCCCGATTTTTGAAAAATATTACCTTGTTGGATATAAAGTCCACTTTCAAAATTATTTGTGTACAATTGACCCGTTCCCAAACCTTGCGGTAATGGATTATTGAACTCCGCCGTAAATTGCGCAATCGCTTGGAGGCCAATGTTCGATTCCAAGGCAGACGTAATCCACCAAGCGATTCCTTGTGCTTCGGCAGCCTCGATCCAAAGTTTTGTAGCGTGAAATCCACCCAACAAACTAGGTTTTAGAATGATGTATGGAGGTTTTATTACATTGAGTAATTCCTCCCGCTTTTCCATGCCGATCAACTCTTCATCCAACGCGATGGGTAAGATGTTTTGGGTACACAACTCATGCATCGCCTCCCATTGGCCCGCGCGAATAGGTTGTTCGATGGAATGTAAGTCAAATTGAGCCAGATGTTCTAATTTTTCTGCAGCTTCCGAAACGGGAAAGGCGCCATTCGCATCTACACGGATGCTTAAGTCAGAAGCGGAATAACGAGTACGTATTTCATGCAAAATATCAATTTCTTGTTCAAAATCGATGGCGCCAATTTTCAATTTAAGGCAATTATAGCCAGCGGCTAATTTGGCATCAATTTGCTCGCGCATGAACGAAGGATTTCCCATCCAGATTAATCCATTGATCGGAATAGGAGCTTCTTGGGTAGAAAAGGAATTGTTGAAATATTGTCCATGTCCACCTTGCATCCAATCCAATAAGGCCATTTCCAAGGCCATCCGCAAGGAAGGAAATGAGAAGGGGATGTTTTCCAGATACGCTGGAATTTCCGCGATGGTAAGGGGTAATTTAGGTAATTGTTTAATAAACATTTGAAATGAAGCCGTACAATCTTCTTCAAATTCCGGGCTTAAACCGCGCAGGGGACCTGCTTCGCCGATTCCCGAGCGTCCATCTTGTTCGATATGAATAAAGTAACTCGTCTTCTGTGTTAGAACACCTCGGGATGTTCCTGCTTCAAAATGGAAATTGAGTGTATGGGATTTCAATTGAATCATGCCCGCAAGTTATTATTTTCTATTGATTTGTTTATTTAGTAGTTTTAAGGAATGATTAAACGCTTGCTTTTTTATTTATTATCGGAGTTATATGGCCTGATTACTTCCTGCCGGAATTGGTTATATGATCATACGTATTTCGACAGCAAGCATGTTGGCCAACCGAAAACAATCATCATCGGTAACCTCGCCGTTGGGGGCACAGGAAAGAGCCCATTTGTGGCTTATTTAGTTCAGCATTGGCCTTTTCATGAACGTTTAGGGATATTGAGTCGGGGCTATGGGCGTAAAACCAAAGGCTTTCGTTGGGTGGAATCTAGCTCCAAAGCATCTGAAGTGGGCGATGAACCTTTGGCTTATAAACAACTCATGCCGGAAACCACCGTCGTCGTTTGTGAAAAACGAGTTGTAGGGGTAGAAAAATTACAACAGGATATCGACACCTTATTTTTGGATGATGCCTTTCAGCATCGCGCGATTCAAGGGGATGTGAATTTACTATGCACGACTTACGATAAGCCTTTTTTTACGGATAAATTAATGCCTTTGGGGAGGTTGCGAGAGTCGATTGCGGGTGTTCGGCGCGCCCAGGCCATTATCGTAAATCGTTGTCCATCCACGTTAGCTGAGGCGAAACAAACAGCTTTTGAATCCTTTGGTCTGCCTGTATTTTACACACGTGTGAGTTATGGAAATCCAATAGGACCTAATTCTACTGCGATCAAAAAATGGCACCTCGTGGCAGGAATTGCCGATCCGATGCCTTTTTTCAAACAGGCTAAAAGTTTAGGAGATATTATTAATCAGGAGTCCTACGCCGATCATTATGCCTTTCAAACAGCTGATTTTCAGTATTGGGAATACATTGCGAAGCAATGCCAAGAGGATACGGGAATTTTGACGACGCACAAGGATTTTATGCGTTTCCAAGAACATTTGGCAGATTATCCACATTTAGCAGCACACTTATATTACCTACCCATGCAAATGGAATTTGTGTCACATGAAGCGGAATTTTGGACTTGGTTGACCCAAAGCCTCAAGCGCTAAACATTATTTAATTACCTTTGCGCTGTGAAAATGCGGTCGATTTACCCTCTTATTGTTTTTCTGTTGCTAGCCTTGCACGGGTTTAGCCAAATTACCAATGGGCAAATGGGTGCTTACGATCCTGCCAATGCCGGTTTTCCAGATCCGAAAACACAGAAGAAAGGTGGCCAACAAACTTCGAATAAATCAGGTAGGGCTGCCTTGGATGATTCAACCAAACAAATCTATGGCCCGCAAACGGTACATTATTTTTTAGAATCGGATGCTGTAAATAGTGAAGTGGTTCAACGCCGCATTGATACAACGTTGACGCTATTACATCGCTATTTGTATCAAGAACGTGATGGTTTTCTATCCGCGAATTTAGGGAATCAAGGAACAGCTTATCGGGATATTTTTACCAAGGCTCCCAAGGCTATTGGTACGCAAATGGGCTATAATGCCTATGTGCCCTATGCATTTCAAGCGGACCAAATTCGATACTATCAAACTAAATCGCCCTATTCGGATGTGACCTATAATCTGGGTGCCGGTGGTCAAACTAATTTGAATTTTGCTTTTGCTCGAAATGTGGATTCTTTGTGGAATGTGGGGCTTGAAATCCAACGATTAGTTGCGGATAAGAATTTAACAGATGCCGCGTTTAAATCGGGGGATCAAAGTTTAACCGGCCAATGGGGCGTTTTATTGCACACCAATTTTACTTCGCGCAACAAGCGGTATCGATTATTGGGGCACATCAATTATTTTGATCAGGGGACAAATGACCAAGGGGGAATTAAATTATCGACGGGTCAAACACCCGCCGCTGCATTGAAATACATTGATAATACAGCTTTATTATCGGACTCCAAAACGCAGTCCAACGACCAGTTTCTGAAACTACACCTTTATCACGAGTTCATTGGATTTAAAGGATTGCAATTATTTCAGCGATTGGATTTGGAAACGCGAAAGGTGAAATACAGAGATTTGGCTTTTCAGACGAATTTAGCTGCAGGATTCTATCCTCGAACATATATCAATTACATTCAAGCGCCAACGAGTGATTCGCTTTATAATGAAAATCAATGGCGCTCGTATAGCCACCAAACAGGTATTAAGGGGATTTACCGACAGTTTACTTATCGCGCCCATGTCAAGCAGCGGTACTGGTCGGTCTATAATCCCTTAAACACGACGACCTTAGATAAATTAGAAAATTATGTGGGTTTATGGTTACGCCAACAAGTTGGTAAAAACCTTGATTTTCAGGCTGAAGGGGAGTATTTGATTGGTTCTGATTATTTGATGAAGGCTTTGTTGAGTTCGCCATGGTTTTGGGCAAATTACCAACGGACTTCTGTGAGTCCTACTTTGGCCAATCAATGGATGTATAATACTTCGTATCGATGGAAAAATGATTTTGCTAACATTGAGTTCGATCAATTAGCCGGAGGGATTGAGGTAAATACCAAGCATTTTTATGTGAAGCCATCGGTGACCATTCAACGCATTGGTTCTTGGGTATATTATGATAGTCTTGGAACAGCGACACAAGCTCGCGAGGCCATTGCTATTTTCCGTACTTCAATTGCTTTGGGTGGTAATTTTGGTCGCTTCGAATGGCAATCGAATGTACATGCAACTACGCAAACGGGTCCTGATATTATACGTATGCCGAATTTAGTCGCCAATGCTAATTTCGCCTTGAATGTTCAATACAAGAAATTGCTTTATATGCAGTTTGGGATAGATGTGATCGGGCAGTCGGCGTATTATGGAGATACGTACCAGCCGGCCATTCAACAATATCACCTCCAAAATCGCTACGAATTACCTGCTTTTGTGCAGGTTGATCCTTATGTTTCCTTGCGAATAAATCGGGTTCGTTTGTTCTTTAAAATGGCAAATGCGACCCAAGGATTGTTGACAGATAATTATTATTCGGCATATCTGTATCCTGCGATGAGTCGGGGCTTTGCTTATGGGGTAAAGTGGCTTTTATTTGATTAATTTTTGATAAGTTTGTAGGGTATTCAAAAACCTATCAAACATGAAAATGTCGAGTCGCCGTGCCTGGTTAAAAGGAATGACATTAGCTACCCTGGGAACCGTTGCCTATTATGATTTGTCGGCCAAATCCAAACCCATTTCACTTTCATTAAGTCTTGCAGAGGAAGATGTTCTTAATCGCTGGATGGGTGGTATTATCCCTGAATCTTCGATTCCGGGAGCTGTCAGTTTAGGTGTCCCTACCTTCGTTAAAACGATGTTGAAAGATTGTTATGAGCCCAAAGCACAGCAAATTTTTCGCAGCGTTTTGGGTCAAATACCAAGCTTGTACAAAGGAGATTGGTCGCAAGCGAGTGGTCCTGCTTTGGAAGCGTTTTTGTTTGAATTAGAACAAGGAAAACATGGTGCCGATGCGCAGAAATCCATGTCGACTTTGAAGGGATTGACGATTCAAGGGTATGTGACGACTGAATATGTCATGGTAAATCATTTAAATTATCAAATGGCGCCCGGATTTTGGAATCCTTGCGTGCCGGTTAACAAATAAGCGATGGAAATTTTAAAACATGCAGAGAAGCGTACCTATGGTGCGATTGTAATCGGTTCGGGTATCGCAGGTGGATGGGCTGCCAAAGAATTTTGTGACAAAGGAATTAAAACCTTGGTGCTGGAAAGAGGCCGCAAGGTGACACATAATGAAGATTATCCTACGACGTTGATGAGTCCATGGGAATTTGAACATCGTGGGCGATTAACGCAAGCAGAAATCGCTGCCAATCCTATCGTGAGTAAATGCTATGCTTTCCGAGAAGATGCGAAGCATTTCATGGTGAAGGACGTGGAACATCCTTATGAACAAGATAAGCCTTTTGATTGGATTCGGGGCTATCAGGTGGGAGGTAAGTCCTTGTTATGGGCGCGCCAAACGCAACGCTGGTCCCAATTGGATTTTGATGGTCCTGCACGCGATGGTTTTGCGACGCCATGGCCTATTAATTACAAAGACATTGATCCTTGGTATTCCTATGTGGAGCATTTTGCTGGAATATCAGGAAATAAAGATGGATTGGATTCTTTGCCAGATGGCGATTTCTTGCCGGCTTATGAATTAACCTGCGTAGAAAAACATTTCCAAGCGGAAATGAAAAAGCATTATAACGACCGACATGTAATTGTGGCGCGTTGTGCGCATTTGTCGGAGCCACGTGAAATCCACTACCAACAAGGCCGTGGCCGTTGCATGAGTCGGAACTTATGTCAGCGTGGATGTCCTTATGGAGGTTATTTCAGTTCAAATGCCTCTACTTTGCCTTGGGCAGCGAAAACGGGTCATATGACCTTGCGTCCTGATTCGATTGTGGAATCCATCATTTACGATGAGCAAAAGGCCCGCGCCATCGGTGTTCGGGTGATCGATGCATATACGAATGAAATGGTTGAATATTACGCTAAAGTCATTTTTGTAACGGCCGCAGCATTGAATACAAATGCTATTTTATTGAATTCGAAGTCCCATCGTTTTCCGAATGGTTTGGGAAATGATAGCGGGGTATTAGGAAAATACGTGGCATTTCATAATTACCGGGCCTCACTTTCGGCGGAATATGAAGGCTATTTGGATACGAAAACGGAAGGTTCTCGACCTACTTCGGGTTATGTGCCACGTTTCCGTAATTTGTATAAGCAGGAGACCAACTTTTTACGCGGTTATGCGGCGGGTATGAGCGCGGGAAGAGGTACGCATGCCGACCAAAATTCGGTAGGTGAGAGTTTGAAACATTCGCTTTTGAATCCGAAGTTAAATACGAATTGGTATGCAGGTTCTCACATGATGGGAGAAACCATTCCGAAGGAAAGCAATCAGGTTCGTTTGGACCCAGTGAAAAAAGATGCTCATGGATTGCCTATCATGCACATGGACGTTTCTTACGATGACAATGATGATAAAATGGTACAAGACTTTATCGATCAGTTTTCGGAGATGTATCATAAAGCTGGATTTAAAAACATTCGTACAAGAGATAGCAAACAAGCCCCTGGATTAGATATCCATGAGATGGGTGGCGTTCGCATGGGGGCAGATCCGAAGAATTCGATGTTGAATAAGTGGAATCAATTGCACGCGGTGAAAAACGTATTTGTGACGGATGGGGCTTGTATGACTTCTACGTCGACGCAAAATCCGTCATTGACTTATATGGCATTAACGGCGCGTGCGGTGGATTATGCCGTGAAAGAAATGAAAAAGGGGAATTTATAGGTAATGAAGACATTTTTAAGGAAGACGGCCGAGCATTTGTGGGCACAACATAGTATCGAAGAAATGCAAGAGATCGCGGTGGTGATGCCCTCGCAGCGTGGTGTACTTTACCTTAAAAAAGAATTAGCCTATTTGAGTGATCGGCCGTTTTTAGCGCCAGATTTCATGACGATTGAGGAATTTGCGCTCAAAATGACGGATTCGACGTTAATCGATCCGATAGAATTGTTATTTGAAGCCTATCATTGTTTTAAAGAAGTAGATCCTTTGGTCGATTTTGACCGATTTATGGGTTGGGGACAGATGATGTTGAAAGACTTTGATACATTGGACATGTATCTAGTGGAGCCCTATCAGATATTCTCTTTTCTGTCTGAGGTGAAGTCTTTAGAGCGTTGGGGTGCGGAATATGGAGAAGAAGATACGGGAAAGTACATAACCCAACATACCAAGGCTTATTTCAAACTATATGACCATTTATTGGAAGTTTATGGCCGTTTGCAAGCTCGAGTAAAAGATCGAGGATTGGCTTATCGAGGTATGGCCTATCGAGATTTAGCCGCTCGTTTAGCTGCAAATGAAACTACAGCAAAGCAATACAAAAAAATCTATTTTGTGGGCTTTAATGCCTTGTCCAAAGGGGAGGAAGAGATTATTCGTGCCCTTTTAAAACAAGATGTTGCTGAGACACTTTGGGATGCGGATGAATATTATGTGAAGAATTCATTTCACCGTGCGGGAAATTGGCTTAGGCATTATGCTGATGCAGGATCGAATAAGTATTTAGCGAAATCAAATTTCCAATGGATGGAGCAGCATTTCGCTAAGGATGCCAAAGAAGTGGAGGTTTTAGGTGTTGCCAATCCCAGTGCACAGGTTTTTGTGGCGATGGAATTGATTCGTCAATGGCAGGTAAAACATGGTGTTGAGGAACAAGTGGCTTTGGTGTTAGGAGATGAAAGTCTTCTGGATCAGGTTTTATTGTTTGTGGGGGAATTTAAGGAACGCTTGAATATTACGATGGGATATTCATTGAAAAAAACGCCCGTATTTTCTTTCATTACCTTATTGAGTGAAATTCATAAGCGTGCAGATGCGACACGTATTCCCGTGGGGCAATTTCGCAATTTGATGCAACATGCGTTGATGCAATATTACTTGGACGGATGTTCAAAAAGCGCTTCGAAGGATTTGAATCGCGTTTGGCAGGCTTTAATAGGGACTACGGATTTATATGTATCTATCGATGCGATACGAGGCTTAGTTGAGCTGCCTGCCTTAGCTCTTTTATTCAAATCGGGAACATTCCCTGAAATACTCCAATTTACATCCGAAGCTTTCGGTCAAATTCTTTTGGAAATGCCCCAAAAAGATTGGGGGGCAGATGCGCAAGCCTTGACGCAGGCACGTCGGGTGATTGATAATTTAGCTGATGTGATCACAATGGTTGATGAGGTTTCAGTTAAAATCGGTTTTAAGTTGTTGTTGAATTTAATCCAACAGCAGAAATTGACCTTTGAAGTAGCGGAACAAAAGAATCGGACGCTGCATGTGATGGGACTTTTAGAGACGCGAACCTTGGATTTTGATCGCGTGATTGTCCTGTCTTTGAATGAGGGGAGTTTGCCTGGAACGCGTAAAAGGGAAAGTTTGATTCCTTTGGATATTGCTCAAATGAACACCTTTGATTTGCCTACGTTTACCCAAGCGGATGCGGTGACATCCTACCACTTTCATCGCCTGTTGCAAAGGCCCAAACAAATCGAATTGATTTATGTGCAGCCTTCCGAAAAATCAAGTGTGAAGGAAATGAGTCGCTTTATTAAGCAATTACGGTTGGATTGGGTGAAACAAAATCCAGCTTTAACATGGACTGAGCCGCATGTGCGTTTTGATTTAGTTGAGCAGACAATGGGAAATGATGTCAATCGGATAGAAAAATCGGATGAACTAATTGCGCAATTAAAGAACAATTTATCCTTGCGAGGTTTATCCCCTTCAGCTATGGCACAATTTGCGAATTGTAGCCTACAATATTATTACAGCTATGTGTTGAATTTGCGCAAGGAGAAACAATACGAGGATGAATTGGGGGCTGATGTGTTTGGAACATGGGTGCATAAAGTGCTTGAGAACGTGGATAAGGAGATTTTGGAATCGCATGCCGGATGGGTTGATCAAGCAGATACGAAATGGCGGATAGATCATTTAGATGAATTGTTGGATCAGGCCATGGCACAAATTCAGGAAACTGAGGGTGTATTCGAGATGGAAAAAGGCTTTAATTATGTGTTAAAAGAAGTTGCCAAAACAATTTTGACTAATTATTATAACGCTGAGGTTCATTGGAATGTCGGACGGGTTCAATTATTGGATACCGAAATGGATTTGGAAACTTGGGTACCTGTTAGCTTTGAAGGGGATGTGTTTTCGGTGAAGTTGAAGGGGCGTGTCGACCGATTAGATCGGGTCGGTGGCAAGTACCGAATCATTGATTATAAGACTGGAAAAGTAGAAACGAAGGATTTGACGATAAGCATGCATGGGCTGATGGCCGACTTGCTTTCGGATGATTTGAAGGGTAAATTATTGCAGTTGTGGTTGTATAAGTTTTTATTAGCTGAAGCCGTTCGGACGCAAACGAATTCTTTGTTCGCGGGATTGGATTGGAAAAATATGTGGATAGAACCGGGAATCATTTCCTTTCGGAATTTGGATGCAGGCGTTCTGTCGGTGCCTAAACTAGGATTATGGTTTTCGGAGGAACAAAGTATGGAAGGATTTATGGCTGATTCTCATCAATTAGTACAAGCCTGGGTTGATAAAATTTTGGATCGTTCGAAGCCCTTTGAAAAGACTTCGGATGTAGAATCCTGCCAATATTGTGACTTCAAAGTAATTTGTCATCGGGAGATTTAAGTGTTAGTTTTGTGTTTTAAAAGACAAAACATGACATTTCAAGAAATCAACGAACGAATTCAAGCACTAGCCGCTCAAAAAGGCGGACAGGATGTATCTTTTAAATTTGCATTTCCTTCGGGTATCATTGTGGTTAATTCGGATGGGACGGTGACCAATGAGAACGTGGATGCTGATTGCACGATAGCTGCCACGGAAGAAAATTTTACTGCTTTATTAAAAGGTGAATTGAATCCCATGATGGCCGTGATGACTGGAAAAGTGAAAATTTCTGGAGATATGTCGGTAGCCATGAAGCTTCAAAACTTGCTATAATGTTATTTCAAGACACGATTGTTGCATTGGCAACCCCTACTGGGGTGGGAGCCATTGGGGTGATCCGTTTGTCGGGTCCTGATGCGATTCCGCTTGTTAATGCAGTATTTAAGCCCAAAGACTTAACGAAGCAGGCTTCTCATACGATTCACTATGGTCGGATAGAGGATGCTGGTCGGGTATATGACGAAGTGGTGGTGAGTTTATACATTGCCCCGAGGAGTTATACCAAAGAAGACGTGGTCGAGATTTCGTGTCATGGTTCTCCGTTTATTCAGGAGAGTATTATTCAATTGTTTGTGGAGAAAGGTGCGCGTTTGGCGCGTGCAGGAGAATTTACCCAAAGAGCATTCATGCATGGCGCCTTTGATTTGGCGCAGGCGGAAGCGGTAGCGGATGTCATTGCGGCTGATTCGGCGGCGGCACAAGCAGCGGCATTGCATCAATTGCGTGGGGGCTTTTCGAATGAATTAG
>DKIP01000059.1 GCA_002454335.1 Cytophagaceae bacterium UBA6715
TTTCGGGGGCTGATATAGCCGAGGTCCGTTTTATGGTGGAGGCGTCGTCTAAACCTATTTTAGGGAAAGATCGTTCGGATGCTAGTAAAATGGATGGGGATTACATGCTCGGCAAAGGTACTTTTGATCCGGGCGTAAATCCGAATGCCTATCCACAAACGGATGTCTATGCCTCTCCGGCTAATTTACGTGTTTCTGTGAATGGTTTCAATGCCTTAGAAACGGTGCTGGCGGATGACCCAGCGGATCACCAAGGAATCTTGTCTTGGCATTATCAGGCTCGAAATAATAAATTGGATGAGGCGGGAACCTATGGCTATTTAGTGCAAGGGTTAATTCCTCCAGCGGCATGGCAGGCTGCTTTAAAGGCAGGAAAATTGGTGCTTCGTTTTGAATCGACTCGGGGTGGTTTGGCGCTATATGGCGATCAATCTGGTCGTTATGTGACAGATCCGAGTATCTTGATTTTGCGGAAGTAAGATTATCAAATACTTGAACTTTTTCCCTTGTACCTTTGGCAAACCTGGTTTGAGGATTGCCAAAGGTACGGGTTAATTCAACTTCCAGTTCTTCACGTGATACAATTCCGATTTCTTCGTCCCTGTTTCCGTGAATTTCGCTTGATTAATCGTAATATCCTTTGCCTCAATCACGCGGTATCCTTGGACACTTTCGATATCTAAATTACTTAGATTTATGTGATAAATCGGCATTTCGGGTAAGCCACGAATTAATAAACCCGTTTCTGCTCCTTTCGCGACCACATTTTCTACAAAAATGTTTTTAAATTGAGGAGTGCCCTCATTTACTGGTAGTAATTCGATTTTTGGTGCCTCACCTCCATTTCCAAAAGTCGCCACGGGATCCTTGCCTTGGTAATACATGTCGAAGAGAATTGCCTCTCCAGCTATGTTTTTCATGGAAATATCACGGATGAATACGTTCTCCACGATGCCACCCCGACCGCGAGCTGTCTTAAATCGCAAACCCACATCTGTACCTAAGAACTGACAATTTCGGACAAATAAGTCATGCACGCCGCCCGACATTTCACTTCCGACGACAACACCCCCATGTCCATGGAACACAACACAGTTTTCTATTAAAATATGCGCACTTGGCCTGCCGCGTTTGCGACCTTCTGCGTCTTTACCTGACTTGATACAAATTCCATCGTCTCCTACATCGAAACGTGAATTGCGCACCGATACATATTCACAAGATTCGATATCGATACCATCTCCATTTTGCGCATACCATGGATTTTTTACTGTAATATTCTCCACGGTCAAATGCTTGCAAAGCAAAGGATGCACGTTCCACGCTGGGGAATTTTGAAAGGTTATGCCTGCTAATAATACCTGCTCGCATTCCCGTAAACTGATCATGTTCGGACGAACAAATTCCTTGATTTCTTCGGTATTTGCCTCCGTAAATCCAGCTGCTACTACGCCAGGTTGGTCCATCGTCGAAGCCTTTAATGCGCCTGCCGAAGGATACCATGTTTCTTTTTTAGGATCTAAAACACCTCCTGAACGAACCAGTTTTTCCCACTCTCCCGCAGTTAATTTGCCTTTTTTCACCGGACGCCAAGCTTCTCCAGCCCCATCAATGATGCCGAAACCCGTTATGGCAATATTGTGTGCTCTTAATGCCGAAATAGGGGATTGTGCACGGATGGCATCTACGCCTTCCCAGTTAGTTCTAACCAGCGGATAGTCTTTCGGATTGCTGCTGAATTGCAAAACAGCTCCTTGTGCTACATGTAAATTCACATTAGAAAGAATCGTAATTGGTCCACTAATCCAGAACCCTGCGGGGATGAGTACAACGCCCCCGCCTTGCTGGTTGGCTTGTTGGATGGCTTGCTGGATCGCCGCCGTGTTCAATGTTGATACAGAATTTTTAGCACCATATTGAACAATGTTGAAGGTGTCCTTTTTGAATGCGGTTCCCGCTACATTGGGTAATTCGAAGGCGTATTTTTGCGTAAAATCGGCTTTCTTCAGAAAGCTTTTTAAATGCTCCGTCGAGTTATTTAGTGCATCAGCCACCAAATTAGCCATACGCATTGCCCCATAAGGTGAGAAATGCGTATCATCCGCCACCCCTTTCATAAATTTCTTAAAAATACCTATGGGATAATGTAGGAATAGTTTTTTTGCTCCTTCAGGGCCTTCTTGCTGAATGATCACTTTACTCGCTTTTTCAACATCGATTAACATCACTTTTTCTTGTGCAGCCACTTCGCGAACGACACTCGGGTAGTCGGCATGCTGATCCACAAACACCCCAGTCGAATCAAATTTACGTCGCTGTGTTGGGGTTAATAAAATAGGCGTTGCCCCAGCAGCACGCGTTTCTTTTACATAACGAATCAAGTTAGCGCGGAAGTCCGTTTGAGCAGGTGCAAAGCGCGATGTATCACTTACTTTGGCATCATTGTGGCCAAATTGAATGAACACATAGTCTCCCTTTTTTAATTGGGATTGTACTTTCGCCCAGCGACCTTCACGACGGAAACTTTTGGTGCTCCGACCATTATATGCATGGTTTTGAACCTCGACTGCCTCATTGAATAATTTGGCAAAGGGCATACCCCAACCAGTTTCTGGAAAATCTGCGGGGATTTTATCGGCCATTGTAGAATCGCCGATTAAAAATACACGAAGTGGTTCGGTAGCCGAGAAGCTGAAAAGTAAGAAAGTGCTGATAATCAGCGCAAAACGAAATTTCATATGGTCGTAATTTGACCTTAAAAGTATTAAAGGTGGCTGATTTACTGATGAATTAGCGATTTATCGCCACCGAACTCAAAATCGTCTGAATGATTTGTAAACTCGTGATGTTATCCGCCTCTGCCTCGTAAGTCAAAATAATCCGGTGATTTAATACATCCGGTGTCATTTCTTTGATGTCTTCGGGTAATACATAATCTCGGCCCGACAAGTAAGCCATCACTTTGGCCGCTAAATTCAAATGTATACTTGCGCGCGGAGAAGCTCCAAATTGAATGTAATCTGCCTCCTTTGTTAAGCCATAGTCTGCTGGATTTCGCGTCGCAAAAATTAGTTCAATGATATAGCGCTCCAAGGATTCCGATATCGTAATTTCATTAATCTCTTTGCGAATCGCTTGGATATCTTTTAAACTCAAAACAGATTTGGGTTCATACTTGAAGTCCATGTTGGACATCTTTCGCATGACTTCTAGTTCCTGATCCTTGTCCAAATAATTCAAGAAGACCTTCATCATGAAACGATCGACTTGTGCCTCTGGCAAAGGGAATGTTCCTTCTTGCTCTACCGGATTTTGTGTTGCCAATACCAAAAATGGCTTGTCTAAAGGATAGGTTGTTTCGCCAATCGTCACCTGCTTTTCTGCCATGGCCTCCAACAAAGCCGATTGCACTTTCGCTGGGGCACGGTTGATCTCATCCGCCAAGATAATTTGTGCGAAAATAGGCCCTTTTTTTACTTCAAACTCGTTTTTTAAGGGATTGTAAATCATGGTTCCCACCAAGTCGGAAGGAAGCAAATCCGGTGTAAATTGAATCCGTTGGAAATGTAAATCTAAGATTTTAGCAAGCGTATTGATCGTCAATGTTTTGGCTAATCCCGGAACCCCTTCTAATAAGACGTGCCCACCCGTAAATAGTCCCACAAGTAATCGGTTGATAAGGCGCTCTTGCCCAACAACCACTTTACCCATTTCGTCAATGACTGCTTGAATTTTTTCTCTCGAATTCATATTACCATTTTTTAAAAATCACGATGACCGCCAGAATGATTAATCCAAAGCCGACGAAGTGATTCCAAGCTAATTTTTCGGACTTGACTACGAAAATAAGAAAAAGTGTGAACACTATCAGGGATAATGCCTCTTGAATCGTTTTCAATTCGAAGAAAGTAAACGGTCCTCCGTTTGCTTTAAATCCAAGTTTATTGGCCGGAACTTGCAGTACGTATTCAAAGAACGCGAGTCCCCAGCTGAAGAAAATAATACTCCAAATTCCCGCATGTTTCAACCATGAAGTTTCTTTCCATTGCAAATGTCCATACCAAGCGATGGTCATAAACAAATTTGAAAGGGCCAACAAGATGATCGTAATCAATCCTCTCATCTATTGCAATTTCTTGTAACGAATACGTTTCGGTGTCGCGTCGCCTAAGCGTTTCTTGCGAGCCTCCTCATATTCAGAATAGTTACCTTCAAAATAAGTCACCTGTGAATCGCCTTCAAATGCCAAAATATGCGTAGCAATACGATCCAAGAACCATCTATCGTGGGAAATAACTACTGCACATCCCGCAAAATTTTCAAGGCCTTCTTCTAAAGCACGCAAGGTATTCACATCCAAGTCATTGGTTGGCTCATCCAGCAATAACACATTCGCACCTTCTTTCAGCATCATGGCTAAATGAACGCGGTTACGCTCTCCTCCAGATAAATTACCAATTTTCTTCTCTTGATCTGCTCCGTTGAAGTTGAATTTACTCACATAAGCACGTGCATTTGATTGCTTACCGCCTAACATGATCCAATCGTTCCCTTCGGCAATGGTTTCATAGACCGATTTTTCTGCTTGGAGTTGATTGTGCTCCTGGTCTACATAGGCCAACTTCACCGTTTCACCCACCTCAAAACTACCTGAATCGGGTTGTAATTGACCCGTAATTAATTTAAACATCGTTGTTTTACCGGCACCGTTGGGTCCTATAATTCCTACAATACCTGCTGGTGGCAGAGAAAAGCATACGTTTTCGTACAATAATTTGTCGCCAAAGGATTTAGAAACTCCTTGAACTTCAATAACCTTATTTCCCAAACGAGGACCTGCCGGAATGAATAATTCTAATTTGTCTTCTTTCTGGCGATTCTCTTCCGACAACAATTTTTCGTAAGCACCGATACGCGCTTTGGATTTAGCTTGACGAGCTTTGGGTGCCATACGAACCCATTCCAACTCGCGCTGCAAGGTTTTTTGACGACGTGATTCTGTCTTCTCTTCTTGTGCTAAGCGATTTTGTTTTTGCTCTAACCAGGAAGAGTAATTTCCTTTCCATGGAATCCCCTCGCCACGATCTAATTCTAAAATCCATCCTGCCACGTTATCCAAGAAATAACGGTCGTGGGTTACGGCAATAACCGTTCCTTTGTATTGACGTAAATGTTGCTCTAACCAATCCACAGATTCCGCATCCAAGTGGTTGGTCGGCTCATCAAGCAATAAAACATCCGGTTCCTGCAACAACAAGCGGCAAAGTGCTACGCGACGTTTCTCCCCACCAGAAAGTGTACTAACTAGCGCATCTGAATCTGGACAACGCAAGGCATCCATCGCTTTTTCTAAGCGCGTATCTAATTCCCATGCATTGCAATGGTCTAATTTTTCCTGCACCTCTCCTTGGCGAGCCAATAATTTGTCGAAATCAGCATCTGGATCAGCAAAAGCCTCATTGATTTCATCAAACTCTTTTAATAAGTTTTTGATTTCCACCACAGCTTCTTCCACAACTTCTAAGACTGTTTTATTCGGGTCTAATTGAGGTTCTTGTTCAAGTAAGCCAACACTGTAACCGGGCGACCAAACAACATCCCCTGTGTAGGATTTATCCAGTCCCGCGATGATACGAAGTAAGGTCGACTTACCAGATCCGTTAAGACCTAATACCCCGATTTTAGCACCGTAAAAGAAGGAAAGATAGATGTTTTTAATAATCGTTTTCTGTGGTGGGATGACTTTGGAAACCCGTTCCATCGAAAAGATAATCGTCTCGTTACTCATGTTATTTGCTTAAAATTTGAAAAGAACCTGCAAAGAATGTGAAATTTGTGTAAAAAATTGAATTTCAGGGGTGGAATTCTTTATTTATTCATAAAAAATTAGATAAATTGTGTCAGGATTTTATTAGAATAAATCCTAACGTTAAGACCTTGAGTTAGTGCACTTGCACGAAACTCTTTATTTAAAACCTAATATGAGCCACCTCGTTAAAAATGAGTACGGATTTTGCCAAAATGGCAAGGTGTACATCAATGCCTATTTAAACTTCCCTCAACGCGAAATTGGATTTGTACGAAATACAGAACAAGAAGCTTTAGATTACTTTGTTAATCGTTTTGAATTAGCTAAAACCAAAGTAATTCAGTTAGCATCCGAAATTAATGATGTACAAAACAAGGGGTCATATTTGACAAAAGTTATTCAGATGAAGTCGTATTTGGCTGAGTTTGATGGTCTCGGTGATTTTGAGCCGTTATTTAAGCAGCTAGATTCCTTAGAATTGTTCTTACGTGATTTAATCCAAAATAATCAAATTAAAAACTTGGAAATCAAGCGTGCCTTAATCGAGGACGCGAAAGCCATTGCGTTTAAAGAAGATGTCTTACAAGCGACGGAGGAGTTGATGGAGTTGAAGGCCAAATGGGTGAAGACAGGACCCGTTGATAAACAGTTTCAAGATAGCTTAACCGAAAGTTTTCAAGCGGTGATGGATGATTTCTTCTTGCGTCGTCGTGCGTATTTTGAAGAGAAAAATCGGCAGATTGATGAAAAGATTGCTTTGTTACAAGGCTACATCGATGCTGTGCACCAATTGCGTAAAGCAGAAGATTTGGATGATTCGATCATCAAAGTAAAAGAATTGCAAAAAGAATGGAAGAATGTGATCGGTTTGCCACCGAAGAAACAATCCATGTTATGGAAGAATTTCAAGAAGGCGAATGACATGTTCTTTGAAAAGTATAACCGGATTAAAGGGATCGAATACAAACCTCGTGTCGATCCACGCATTCAAGAATTAACCAGCATGACTGGAGAGCTTGAGTTAAAACTGCATGACCAACCGAATATGGCTGCGACAGCTGATTTAGCCAAGGCTTATTTGGTTAAATGGAAAGAAATTACTGCACAAATTAAGTCGGTAGACCGTCAAATGGCTGAACGTTTCCGCAATGTTTGTGACAAGATTTTCGAAATGAATTATTTGTTGCGCGTTATTTCGTATCGCCATCCAGCCTTAAATGAAAAGCCTCGTATCGAGCAATTGAAAATCATGATTAATCAAATGGATTACATGACCAAAAAGGAGCGAGGCGAATTAGAGGATTTCATTGCCCAAGCCGAGCGTGACCGTCAAATGGAAGAAAAACCGATCATCAGCAAAATCAATACGCAAAAGCGTAAGATTAGTATGAAAGAACTGCTTTTGACCGGGTTTAAGTCAGAACTTGACTCGCTGCTAAACGCTTAATAGCCCCATTTCTCTTCCCAACACAGGAAGGTCCAAGCCATCAAATGTTCCGGATGACATCATCAGGAGGTTCGCATTTGACCAGGTTTGGTCTAAAATTTCCTGTTTTAGCGTTTCCGCATCACGGATGACTTTCAGGTTCGGATGTTTGAAATAAGTTTGTACAACGGATTCTTCCATGCGATCCATGCGTTTGATTTCCCGCGCATGTTCACTTAAATAGATAATTGCTTCATCCGCCAAATCTAAGGTTCCCGCATATTCTGGTAAGAAGGCTGGATTCAAACTACTAAATGTATGTAATTCTAAACAGGCAACGAGTTTTCGGCTAGGGAATTGATTCTTTAATGCCTGTGTCGTCGCTTTAACTTTAGATGGAGCATGAGCAAAATCCTTATATAGTAAGCTTGTTTCCGATGAGGCTACTAATTCTAATCGCTTGGCAGCGCCCTTAAATGTGGCAATCGCCTCATAAAAATCGCTGGAGTTTACTCCAATTTGCTCACAGATTAAACGTGCGCCATTCAAATTTTTCAAGGAGTGTTCCCCGAAAACGTGGATCGGATAGGACTTCCCATCTTCTCCTTTCAGCATGGTTTGTCCGTGTTCGATTTTCGCCGGGTGAGCCTCATATCCCGTTTTTTCGCAATGTTCTGGACAGTCGGCCGCTAAATCCTTCAATACCGAATCGGTTTGGTCAAAGAACAAACTGCCTGCTTTGGGTAATCCAGCAATTAAAGTTTTGAAGGAATCTGTATAAGATTCAAAAGTTGGATAGACGTTTATATGATCCCAGGCAATCCCAGAAATCAAACAAATATGCGGCTGGTATAATAAAAATTTCGCCCGACGGTCGATCGGCGAAGCAAGGTATTCATCCCCTTCGATGATGAT
The DNA here is from genome assembly GCA_002454335.1 of Cytophagaceae bacterium UBA6715. GTDB lineage: Bacteria > Bacteroidota > Bacteroidia > Cytophagales > Spirosomataceae > Aquirufa. The sequence continues at coordinate 8,151 of DKIP01000059.1, forward strand.
GATAGGTGCATCGGATAGTGAAGCCATAAGTTCGAAACCTTCGATGCGTGCGCCCACTAGATAGTCAAATTTACGTCCTAAGGTTTTAAGAACATGCAGTACCATCGAGGTAATGCTGGTTTTGCCGTGACTTCCTGCAATGACGATGCGTTGCTTGTTAATACTTTGCTTATATAAATAAGAAGGGTAGGATTCTACGGGAATACCTAATTCCTTTGCTTTCAGTAATTCGGGATTGTCAGGTCGCGCGTGCATGCCTACAATGACTGCCTCTAAATCTGTCGTTATTTTTTCAGGAAACCACCCCAATTCCTCAGGTAAGATACCATGTTGGGCCAATAAACTTTTGGAAGGCTCATAAATCTCATCGTCGGAGCCACTGATTTCATAGCCTTTTGATTTCAATGCTAATGCTAAATTGTGCATGGCAGCGCCGCCGATTGCGATAAAATGTATTTTGGGCATAATAACTTAATCTGTAATTCGTTTGCAAAGTACATACTTTTATTGCAGTTTTGCACGTTTTTCCACAAACTCAAGTGCGCTTGAGTACAATTCATCTGACTGAATGAAAAATTACGTCGATCTAATT
>DKIP01000058.1:0-21699 GCA_002454335.1 Cytophagaceae bacterium UBA6715
TAAAAGCTACGAGTCCCAATCCTTGGGCGACAATTTCCATCGCTGATAGCTCAGGGCTACTTTGGCAAAATGCCTCAGGAAACATGGCCAGTCTCATGGTAGATGACAGTATTCGAATTGAACTAGCTAGCAAATACATCCCCGCCCTAGCGAATCCAACGTATGGCGAAATCCAAATTCAATTAAAATCACTAACGCCTGGCTTACATAAAATTCAAGCATTTTGTTGGGATATCTACAATAATTACGGCGAAGCCACGTTAAGTTTTCAAGTAAAGGGGGATGAAACTGCAGATTTGCAAGGATATGTTTATCCAAATCCATTAGCAAGAACTTTCCACTATGTTTTTAAGCAAGAAAAGCCGTGGAATTTAATGCCCTATGAAATCAAACTTTACGATATACTAGGCCGATTAATTACTACAAAAAAAGGATTAAGTAACTATTATTCAGACAACAAAGGCATGATCGAATTTGAATGGCAGGAAGATGAGTATGAGCAACTTAATTCATCCTTGATTTTGGAAATTCAATTATGGGACAGCTTAACGAATGAAATTAAAACGCATCGAATCAAAACAAGTACCCTAAAATAAGTTTTCATATTTTTTTTGCAAATCCCACATCCATTATCCTAAAAATTGCCTATTTTTGACTTTAGCTTTTTTGAATAGAAAGACTCTCTTATAATTAATATACAATGACAAAGAATTATTCAATTTTCCACAAAGCGCTATTTACAGCATTAACTGTTTGCTTCGCGACAGTTGCTTATGGCCAAACATTGGTTTCTGGACAATTAAATTCAGGCAGAATTCCAACTCCTACCATGTTGTTTCTTAATGTAGCACCAGATGCTCGTTCAGCAGCGATGGGAGATGCGGGTGTTGCTATTTCATCAGATGTCAATGCGATTTACTGGAATCCAGCTAAATTAGCGAGTGCTGATAAGGATCTTGGATTTGCCATTTCATACACGCCATGGTTACGTAACCTTGTTAACGACATGGCATTATACAACATTGCAGGATATAAGAAAACAGCTAAAGATCAAGCGTTTGGATTTTCAATCAATTACTTTGATCAAGGACTTTTTCAAGCAACTTTAGCGAATGGAACAAGCGCGGGTAACTTCAATTCAAAAGAATATGCACTGTCATTAACACACGCTAGAAAACTTTCAAATAGCCTTTCATTGGGTGTTAATTTAAAATACATCAATTCAAACTTGTTAGGAAACTATCAAGGAACTTCAGGTACAGGAGTAGCAATGAAGCCAGCCCAAACCGTTGCGGCTGATATCGCGCTATATTGGAATACAAACTCTGAGAAAAACTGGAAATACACATACGGATTAGTTCTTTCCAACATTTCAGGTAAGGTTTCTTACGGAGGAGCTGAGAAAAACTTCATCCCTACAAACTTACGTGCGGGTGTTGCTGCCGTGAAAGAAATCGATGATAAAAATAAATTTACAATAACGTTAGACTTCAACAAATTGATGGTTCCAACACCTCAATCGATTGATGCAAACGGAAATAAAGTAGGAACAGACCCTACAACGACTTCCGCAATCGGGGGTATCTTTGGTTCATTGTTTGATGCTCCAGATGGATTTGGTGAAGAATTAAAAGAAGTGACAACTTCTTTGGGAGCGGAATACTTGTTCAACAACACATTTGCTATTCGTGGTGGTTATTTCAACGAAAGTGAAATGAAAGGAAATCGTAAATACTTCACAATGGGTGTTGGCTTCAAATTGGATCAAAAATATGGCTTTGATTTTGCATACTTAGTACCTACAGGAACAAGTAGCCCATTAGCTAATACATTACGCGTAACTTTGTTGGCAGCTATCAACAACGACAACGGTAAAAGATAATTAAACAGATTTCTTGTTTGACAAATGACATTCCGTTGGAATGTCATTTGTTTTATAGACCTATATATGCTGAATCGAACCATTGCCCCAGTGGCTTATCCGATTGAACTCATTAAGTTTCCACATGTCACGACAAGTAGCCTGTCCAATGGCATAGAAATTCAGTCTTTGTCACTCGGTGAGCAAGCAGTCTTTAAATTAGAATTTACAGTTCACGCAGGAGCAAGCTCAGCCGAAAAGGCAGGAATTGCAAGTTTAACGAGTTCGCTCATGAAGCGAGGAACGCAACAACGCGACGCAACTGCAATTCATCAAATTTTCGACCACTATGGTGCGTTTTGGGATGTACAAACAAACTTAGATACTGCTACGTTTGTACTCTATGGGCTAACGAAGCACTTAAAATCTTTATTGCCTTTTATGCTTGAAATCATTCAAGAAGCTACTTTCCCTGCAGAGGAGTTCGAGAAAGAAATCGCAATAGAGGTTCAGAAAAACAAACTTAATTGGCAAAAAACGGCCTTTTCGGCGAGTCAATTATTGCGTAAACAACTATTTGAAGGAGACAATTACGGGCGCATTGCCACGCAAGCGAGTATAGAGTCCATTCAACGATCGGAGCTAATCCAGTTTCACCAACAAAACTGGCTCGGAGGAATGCCCCAAATTTTCCTTTCAGGAAACATTGGACCGAATGAATTAGAGGCAGTACAACAAACATTTGAGCCACTCCAAACACTGCCCGAAACATCAGCGCTAGCATATAACCAACATGCCCATAAACCCGAAATAATGCATGAATTCCGGGACAATGCGCTGCAATCCTCCATCCGCTTGGGCATGCATTCAATGACACGCAATAACCCCGACTATTTTAAATTCAGCGTTTTGAATACCTTATTCGGTGGATTTTTTGGTTCTCGCTTGCAAAAGAATATCCGAGAAGAAAAAGGATTTACCTATGGTATTTCATCATCAGTTGTTCCCATGCAAAGAGCGGGTTATTGGGTTATAGGAACCGATGTAGCCAATGCCAACGTACAAGAAACCTGTGACGAGATTCGTAAAGAAATGTTACGCTTACGGACAGAAAAAGTTGCTCAAGAAGAACTTGATCTAGTTAAAAATTACCTGATGGGAAGTTTTACCGGCGAGCTTACTCAAGCATTTGATATTGCTGAAAAAATAAAAGTCATTCAACTGGAAAACTTACCCTTGGACTTTTATGATCAGTTTCAAGCTGCTATTCTCGCTTGTACCTCTGAAGATTTGTTGGAACTAGCTAATAAATACCTAGACCCAACAAATCTCCATGAAGTTATTGTGGGAGGTCGTTAAAAACGAGCCAATTCCCGGAATTCATTTACACGACCTTCTAAATCTTGGTCAGTAATTTCAAGCAATCGCTCCGTGCCAAATTTCTCTACACAGAAAGATGCCATGGCAGAGCCATAAACAATTGCCTTTCGCATATTTTCAAAGGATATGTCATCTGTTTTAGCTAAATATCCGATGAATCCGCCAACGAACGTATCCCCAGCTCCAGTCGGGTCAAATACCTCTTCTAATGGCAATGCAGGGCAATAGAACATGTTTTCATCTTGAAATAATAAAGCACCATGCTCCCCTTTCTTAATAATCAACGTCTTGGGTCCCATAGCCATAATTAACTTCGCCGCTGTTCGCAATGAATATTGTTCAGATAATTGACGAGCCTCTTCATCATTGATACAAAGTACATCCACCATTTTCAAAACACGCTTCAAATCGTCCATCGCTACATTCATCCAGAAGTTCATCGTATCCATTACGATTAATTTGGGACGCTTGGCCAGACCTTCGATTGCTTCAATTTGAACTTGGGGTGTTAGGTTTCCCAACATCAAATATTCACAATCTTGGTAAGATGCCGGAATAACCGGTTTAAAGTCGGCCAAAACATTCAAATCCGTCACCAAGGTGTCACGAGAATTCATGTTATTATGGTATTTACCTGCCCAGAAAAAGGATTTTTCGCCTTGCTTAATCTGTAGACCCTCTAAATCAATGCCTTTGGAAGTCAACATATCCATGTAGGTTTGTGGAAAATCATCTCCAACCACAGCGACAACATTCACTTTAGGCAGGAAAAACGCAGAAGAAAGCGCAATATACGTACAAGAACCTCCGATAATTTTATCGGTTTTTCCATAAGGAGTTTCTAATGCATCGAACGCAACCGTTCCAATTGTTAATAAGCTCATAAATAAAGATTTAACCAACCTTCGGACAACGACTGAAAGGCTGATCTGGATTAAAAAATAAACGATAAGTAATGTAAGTTTTTTCGTTTGTGGCTCCCAGTTGGGAAACAAAACGAAGCATTTTCGGATTAAAATCTCCCACCCAATTCATGTCCATCGTTTCATAGGGATAAAATGGATTTTCTCGAGCAGCTGTCCGAAAACGCAAAGCAATGGCTGATTCTACGCCCTTGCCTTGATGATCCGGCACGACGCCGAATATCACCCCGCAAGCGCGTGTTAACGCCCCTCGCATTTTCAATAATAAAAATTTAATCATACCCCACCAATTCAAACGCCCATTGAGATGTTTAATGATTTGATTTAAATCAGGGATGACAATAAAAAAAGCCACAGGATCACCCGATTGTGTATAAGCAAACCAAAGCAATTGCTCATCGATAATCGGCTTCATGGTTTTCACTAAGCGCTGAGCTTGTTCCGAACTCATTTCCTTTACGCCTGGAAATTTAGCCCAAGCGGCATTGAAAATGATTTTAAAATCTTCCGCGTATTTAGCCAAATTTGATTTCTCGATATGTCTAAATACATATTCTGGGTTTTGATAAATTCGATTGGCCTTTTCCTCAATGGCAGGTGTCACGTTTGCTCCCGTAATCGATGAGACATAAACGTATTGCTGGAAATAGTCCTGAAAGCCATACTTTTCAAAAAAATCGATGTAATATGCTTTGGTCCAAGGCATCTTGTAAGTAGGTTCGTATTCCCAACCTTTCACCATCAATCCCCAAAAGCTATCGCGCTCTCCAAAATTAATCGGGCCATCCATACCTTGCATGCCTTTGGATATCAACCAAGATTTACATGCATCAAATAGCAAAAATGCAGCCTTTTCATCCTCGATACATTCAAAAAAGCCCATTCCTCCCACCGGCACTTCGTCCTTACTCGTTTCATAAAATGCAGCCACACGACCTATCGCCTCGCCTGCATCATCAAATAAAACCCAACGAATTGCTTCGCCATGTTTGAAATGCCCATTCTTTTTCGGATCAAACACAGATTCCACATCGTTGTCTAAGGGACGAATCCAATTGGAATCCGACGCATAGAGTCGAACTGGGAATTGCAAAAAAACACGTTGGAGCGATTTGTCCTCGCCTACTTCCTTTAACACCATAATGGATTTTCAAAAAACACACAAAGATAACACAATCTGAAAAGAATCGTTTGAAATTGTCAAATTGCTATGTTTGGTGAATTAAAAGAATCAGCGTAATTTTAATTCCTTTTTGAGGACTCTACAAAAGCACCTAGGATTCATGCAGCCATTAAAAATCTACAATACGCTCAGCCGAGAAAAAGAAGTATTTACTCCCATCAACGCCCCGCATGTTGGACTCTATGTCTGTGGACCTACCGTGTACAATTTTGTTCATCTGGGTAACCTAAGAACATTTACTTCCTTTGACATTTTACACCGATATCTGAAATTCATCGGTTATCAGGTTCGCTATGTACGAAACATAACGGATGTTGGCCATTTAGTAGGAGATGGGGATGAAGGCGAAGACAAAATTGGCAAAATGGCCAAATTAGAGAAATTAGAGCCTATGGAAATTGTTCAACGCTACACGAACGACTTCCATGATGTGTTGACTCAATTTAATTTGTTGCCTCCAAGCATTGAACCAACAGCCACGGGACACATTGTGGAGCAAATTGAAACAACTAAAATCTTATTAGATAAAGGCTTAGCCTATGAATCGAATGGCTCAATCTATTTCGATATTGAAACTTACAACAAACAAGGTGGTGACTATGGCCATTTATCGGGTCGCGTATTAGACGATTTATTGACCGAAACGCGCGATTTAGATGGTGTAGGGGAAAAACGCAGTCCTTTGGATTTTGCGCTTTGGAAGAAAGCATCCCCAGAACACATCATGCGCTGGCCATCCCCATGGGGAGATGGATTTCCAGGATGGCATTTGGAATGTACCTGCATGAGCCATAAATACCTAGGCGACACATTTGATATTCATGGCGGTGGAATGGACTTGAAATTCCCGCACCATGAATGTGAAATTGCACAAGCAAAAGCAGCGCATGGGCGCGCACCCGTTCGTTATTGGATGCATACAAATATGTTGACAGTAAACGGACAAAAGATGAGTAAATCTTTAGGCAACTCTTTTTTGCCAAGTGAATTAATTGCCGGGGATCACCCACTCTTGGAGCAGGCTTACAGCCCAATGACCGTTCGCTTTTTCATGTTACAATCGCAATACCGAAGTACTTTAGACTTCTCGAACGAAGCCTTAAAAGCAGCCCAAAAAGGCTATAAGCGCATTGCGAATGGCTTACGCATTATCAAAGGGATGGAATTTGAAGGAGAGGCAATGGCCATCGACGAAGCACAAGTTGGCGAAATCGACGCAGCCATTCAAGGTTGCTACGATGGGATGAACGATGATTTGAATACGGCTGTAACAATTTCACACTTGTTTACGTTATTGAAAAAGATTAATCAATTGCATACGGGCCAACTGGCATTTGGACAATTAGGAAAGGATGTTTTTGATCGATTGAAGTCAAATTACATCAACTTCTTAGAACAAGTATTAGGGCTGCGTGAAGAGTTTCCTGCGAATCAAGAAGCCTTAATTAAAGGCATGTTAGGTTTATATGCTACTTTCAAAGAGAAGCGGGAATATAATAAAGTAGACGAAATTCGCGCAAGTTTTAAAGCGATGGGTCTATTAGTCAAGGACATGAAAACACGTATTGATTGGGCTTACGAAGAATAAAACTATGTTTAGAAATTTAACTCCTACTGTACGAAATTTAATATTCATAAATGCTGCCATTTATGCACTGGGTGGCTTTTTGCCTACGGACTTGTTGAGTTTACACTATTTTCAAGCCAAGGATTTCCATATTTACCAAGTTGTCAGCTACATGTTTGTTCATGCAAGCCTGATGCATTTATTGGGCAATATGTTTGGCTTATACATGTTCGGATCTTTACTCGAACGAATGTGGGGAGCTCAGCGATTTTTATTTTTCTATTTCTTCTGCGGAATAGGAGCCGGCTTATTGTACATGGGCATTCAGCATTTTATTGATTTCGCGGATTTTCGTCGGGCAACAGAAATCGTCCTAAGCGACCCAAGTTCCATGCACCTATACGACTATGCGCAGCACTATCAGGTTATTTCTTTACCGGATGGCAATGTGAATATTGAATGGGCACGTCAAAATTATGCAGAATATGTGAATCGAAGCCAGTTAGCAGGTGCATCCGGCGCCATTTTCGGTATTTTGATGGCATTCGGTTATTTGTTTCCAAATTCAGAAATGTTTCTTTTCCCCTTCCCTATACCCATCAAGGCAAAATACTTTGTGAGTTTTTATGGTCTTTATGAATTATATCAAGGGATTCAACAATATCAAGGGGATAATGTTGCTCACTTCGCGCACATCGGCGGGATGATTTTTGCTGTCATCTTATTGATGGTTTGGAGGACAAAACGCAATCACTTCTATTGATATGCGCGGATTTTGGCAAGACTTTCAGCGCTTAATTCAGCAGCCCGGTGAGGGATTGTTGAAAATCATTGTGATGAATTGTTTGCTTTTTCTTATGCTAATGCTGATTCGAATTGTGATGATTATCAGCGGAAAAGCATGGGTTTATGAGTGGCTGTTAGAGCAACTAACGCTATCAGCTGATATCAAGGCTAATTTATTACATCCTTGGCGATTCATCAGCTACTTTTTTGTGCATGTAGAAATCTTTCATTTGGCCTTCAACATGATGTTCCTGTATTGGTTCGGGAAAATTTTACAAGAGGTCATCGGTAACAATAAAAGCGTAAAAACCTTCTTTGGGGGAGGTATTATGGGTGCTATTGCATTTTTGATTGCCTTTAATTTCATTCCTTTTTTCGAGCGCCAAAGCGGGAGTTTTTTATTAGGGGCTTCTGGTGGCGTTTTTGCCATTGTTTTGGCTGCCGCTACGCTTCGACCAAATTATGAAGTCCACTTAGTTTTCATAGGACCTGTTCGCATTAAATATATCGCAGGCTTTTATTTGATTTGGTCGCTTTTAGAGACCGTCGGGACAAATGCAGGAGGTCAAATTGCACATTTAGGAGGCGCTCTCGTAGGTTTTATCATGGGTTATTTGCACGAACATCCCTTAAATTGGGACAGATTCAGAAAAAAAGAAAGCCCATTCATTCATGCCGATTTAACGCGTGAAAAAAAGCCAAGAAAACAAGCAGAAATCATCGACGAAGAAGAACTGAATCAGATTTTAGATAAAATATCGAAGTCGGGATACGATAGTCTCAGCAAAACCGAAAAAAGAAGATTATTCAAGGCGAGTCAAAAAAATGAGTAAGCCTCAAAAACATTTTTACCTTTGTAGAGTTTTTCTTTCACTTGAATAAATTATTTGTGTCAACTCAATTCCCTGCCGGCCCCTTACTAAGCAAGATTCAGGCACCTGCTGATTTGCGTAAGTTACCTGCCAACCAGCTTCCAGCTGTTTGCGAGGAATTGCGTCAATACATCATTGATCATGTCTCGGTTAATGGAGGACACTTTGGTGCTTCGTTGGGAGTGACCGAATTAACGGTAGCCTTGCATTATGTGTTTAACACGCCCTATGACCAGTTAGTCTGGGACGTGGGTCATCAGGCTTACGGACATAAAATATTAACGGGCCGCCAAGGCGTGTTTCACACAAATCGATTATTAGGCGGAATCAGTGGTTTCCCCAAAAGATCAGAAAGTGAATATGACGCATTTGGGGTAGGACATTCATCCACATCCATTTCAGCCGCTTTAGGCATGGCTGTAGCGTCACGCTATAAAAAAGAATTTGATCGCCAACACATTGCGGTAATAGGTGATGGATCCATGACGGCGGGTATGGCATTCGAGGCGATGAATCATGCCGGAGATATCCCTAACAACATGATTATCATTTTGAATGATAATTGCATGGCGATTGACCCGAATGTGGGCGCTTTGAAAGAATATCTAACTGACATCACGACATCCCATACTTACAACAAAGTGAAGGATGATGTTTGGAACCTACTCGGCAAGATGTCCCGCTTTGGGAAGTCGGCACAAGAAATCGTATCCAAAATCGAGAATGGATTAAAAGCTACCTTGCTGAAGCAAAGTAATTTATTTGAGTCGTTCAATTTGCGCTATTTTGGCCCGATTGATGGACATGATGTGGAATACCTAGCCACTGTTTTGCGTGATTTAAAAGATATTCCCGGCCCTAAAATTTTACATTGTGTCACAACCAAGGGCAAAGGATATTCGTTGGCAGAAAAAGATCAAACACTTTGGCATGCCCCGGGTAAATTCGATAAGCTAACCGGCGAAATTGAAAAGAAGACCTACGACAATCCGCAAGCACCCAAGTATCAAGAAGTCTTTGGACATACATTATTGGAACTTGCAGAGCAAAACCCTAAAATCATGGGGATTACCCCAGCGATGCCATCGGGTTCATCATTGAATATCATGATGGCGGCAATGCCAGACCGAGCATTCGATGTGGGAATCGCGGAACAACATGCGGTGACATTCTCGGCGGGATTGGCCACGCAAGGCTTGACCGTTTTCTGCAATATTTACAGCTCTTTCATGCAACGTGGTTACGATCAAGTCGTTCATGATGTGTGTTTACAGAAACTACCTGTGATTTTTTGTTTAGACCGTGCAGGTTTGGCAGGAGCAGACGGTCCAACGCACCATGGAAATTTGGACATTGCGATGATGCGTTGCGTACCTAACATGATTGTGGCAGCACCACGTAATGAGCAAGAATTAAGAAATATCATGTACACCGCTTCGCTAGATTCATTCAAAGAACGCGGAGAAGCTATCAGTATTCGTTATCCGAGAGGCCAGGGCGTTATGCCCGCTTGGCGGACGAATTTTGAGGAAATTGAAATAGGGACAGGCGTTCAGCTTAATAGCGGCGAAGATATCGCCATTTTAAGTTTAGGACATATAGGAAACGAAGCGATAAAAGCCGTTGAACTATTAGCCAATCAAGGAATTCAAGCAGCATTATATGACATGCGCTTCGCCAAACCTTTAGACGAAAAACTTTTGCATGCGATTTTTAGCAAATTTAAGACCATCTTAACGGTTGAAGACGCATCCATCGTTGGCGGATTTGGTTCTGCCATCGCGGAATTCATGGTGGATCATCAGTATCATGCTAACATGATTCGTTTGGGAATCCCTGACCACATTGTGGAACATGGCGAACAAAGTGAATTATATGCTCTTTGCGGGATTGATTCGAATGGAATTGCACAAAAAATAGCTGAGCAATTAGTCTCAAAAGCAAGCGTCAAGGCATCAAAGGCCCTGACCGAATAAATGCGTCGTTGCTGATTTTTAATCAATTAGCACTTTTCAAAGAAATTATCCGTACCTTTGCACCTTAAATTCCCCGACTAAGGAGAATTTTAATTCATTCAACGCCTACATTTTTATGCAAAGCATTCGTAACATTGCCATCATTGCCCACGTTGACCACGGTAAAACGACTCTTGTGGACAAAATTATTCATGCCTCTAAAATCTTCCGTGAGAACCAGGAATTTGGAGATTTGATCTTAGATAATAACGACTTAGAACGTGAACGCGGTATTACGATTGTTTCTAAAAACGTATCGGTTCGTTATAATGGAGTAAAAATCAACATAATTGACACACCAGGTCACGCCGACTTTGGCGGAGAAGTGGAACGCGTACTTCGTATGGCGGATGGTGTCATTCTATTGGTTGATGCCTTTGAAGGTCCGATGCCACAAACACGTTTCGTATTATCAAAAGCTATCGCTTTGGGTTTAAAGCCTATCGTTGTAGTAAATAAAGTAGATAAAGAGAATTGCCGTCCAGATGAGGTACACGAAAGTGTGTTTGATTTGATGTTCAACTTAGATGCAACAGAAGACCAATTGGATTTCCCTTGCGTATATGGTTCATCGAAACAAGGATGGATGAGCAACGATTGGAAAAAACCAACCGATAACATCATCCCATTATTGGATGCAATCATCGAGCACATCCCTGCTTCTAAAGTTCAAGAGGGAACACCACAAATGCAGATTACGTCTTTGGACTACTCTTCATTCGTAGGTCGTATCGCGATCGGACGTTTAGAGCGTGGAACCTTAACAGAAGGCATGCAGATTTCTTTATGTAAAGCAGACGGTTCTACAAAGAAAATGCGTATCAAAGAACTTCAAGTATTTGAGGGACTCGGCAAGGTAAAAGTTGACAAAGTAGAATGCGGAGAGATTTGTGCAGTTACGGGTATCGATGATTTCGAAATTGGTGACACAATTGCAGACGCTGAAAATCCTGAGGCATTGGATCGTATCGCAATCGATGAGCCTACGATGAACATGTTGTTTACGATTAACAACTCGCCATTCTTTGGTAAAGAGGGTAAGTTAGTGACATCTCGACACTTGCGTGACCGTTTATTCAAAGAGACGGAGAAAAACTTAGCCTTGAAAGTAGTTCCTACAGAAAGCGAAGATAAATTCTTGGTATTTGGACGCGGTATTCTCCACTTGTCGGTATTAATCGAAACGATGCGTCGCGAAGGATACGAATTACAAGTAGGTCAGCCACAAGTAATCTTCAAAGAAGGTCCTAATGGTGAACGTTTAGAGCCTATTGAATCGTTAGTGGTTGACGTTCCTGCTGAAGTTGCAGGTAAAGTAATTGAATTAGCCACACAAGGGAAAGGTGAATTATTGATCATGGAACCGAAAGGTGACTTGCAACACTTAGAATTCAACATTCCATCTCGTGGATTGATTGGTTTACGTTCGAAAGTGTTAACGGCTACATTTGGTGAGGCGATCATGGCACACCGTTTTATTGCTTACGAAGAATTCAAAGGAGCTATTCCAGGACGTATCAACGGATCATTGATCTCGATGAACACAGGTCCTGCGATTCCTTATGCCATCGATAAATTACAAGACAGAGGGGTGTTCTTCATCGATCCAGGCGAAGAAGTTTACACAGGGATGGTAGTAGGTGAGCATAATCGCCAAAATGACATCGAAGTCAATCTTCAAGCATCAAAGCAATTGACGAACATGCGTGCATCTGGGTCAGATTCTGCAACTAAAATTGCTCCGAAGTTAAACTTCTCATTAGAAGAGTGTATGGAGTTTATCCAAAAGGATGAATACTTAGAAATCACTCCAAAATCTTTACGTATGCGTAAAATTTGGTTAGATCCAAACGAGCGTAAGCGTAACGAGAAGAAACCAAGTTAATCCTAGAAGGCTGCCTAAATGGGCAGCCTTTTTTTATGGGAAATGAACGGCAGCTTGCTCGGTTAAATAATACACTTTCTTAGGCCAAAAAGGCTTGAGCTTAGCCATACGATATTCGCTCGGTTTACGAATAAAATACCATGTAGCCCTCCGCCAAGATTTCAGAAATCGTGGATCTCGTAAATCTAAATCCGCAGCTAAAATCAGATGAATTTGATGAGGATTACGCTGAATACTTGGATTGGCCAAATAAACAAACTCCTTACCTCGATATTTCCACTGACAACTACCTTGTGGCCATCTACGCGACAAGGTATCTACAACTTGATTCCTTGCCCACCAAGGACTTACATTCGCTTGTAACCAAGCTTCACTCGCCGCACCATAGCTTTGCCCAAACACCCCTTTCGTGCGGAGAAACACCAACTGCTTTTCTGCCACCGTTAAATAGGCTTCATCTTGCCAGGGCTCCATTAATCGACAAATCATGATGACGCCAAAGAGTCCCAATGCGAGATAAAGCCACAATACCCTACGCAATGTCCACCAAACCCATAATAAACCAATTCCCATGTAATAAGATATTATTCCAAGCGCATTCATTCTGACAAAAGAAATCACCGTCTGAAAGCGCCCAGTAGTATTAAACATTAAGCCATGTAATAGCTCAAAACTGAATAAAAACAAACGTCCTAAAGCAGAAAAAACGAATGGTATATGACTGATAAGAGGGACAAAAATCAGATACAAAAACCCCATTCCCAAGGTAAGCGTTGAAAACAAAACCAGTGCCGGGTTGAGTAAAAAAAAATAAAAAGGATTCGGAAATTGATGAAAATAAAAGATTATTAAAGGCCAAGTGAAAATTTGGGCGCTAATGGCAACACAGGTCAACTCCCATGTTTGTTGGACTATCCAATTTTTTGGTTTCCATAATTGAACGAGTTTGCTTTGAAACAGCATTAGCCCAAGCACTGCCATATAAGACAGTTGGAACCCCACTTGAAACAATTCATTCGGCTGAATCACGAGGATAACAAAACACGAAAACGCCCAAATATTCAATGGATGTGATTGCAAGCGAAACACCTGCGCAAAGAGCAAAACCGAAAACATCCAAGCCGCACGCAATACGGGTGCAGAAAATCCTGACATCGCCGCGTACGTCCACAAGACAAGCATAATCAGTGCAAAATAGGTATGTGGGCCATAGGGTCGAAAACGCTTCAGGAACCCAAATAAGAACTGCAAGCCCATATAAAGCAAGCCCAAATGCATGCCGGATACCGACAAAATATGAATAGCTCCCAATGCCGCATAGGATTGGCGTGTCTCAAAATCGATTGTGTTTCCAATCCCTAAAAACATTGCCTCCGCCACATTTCGATGCTCCCCAGTCGGCAATGCCTGATGTAAATAAAATACCGCCTGATTTCGAAGCATATGGATAAAATGGGTGCGATTTTTTGCGTTGGCCAACAAGCTCATACTTTCCTTTGCAACGAAACTTGATGCATAGATTCCTTGTCGGGCATAATAAGCCTTCCAATCAAATGCCCCAGGCAACAAAGCTTCTCGTATAGGCTTCAAGCTTCCGTAAACTTGATATACCTGTCCACCCCGGGGTGCAATTCCCTTCAGCGGAACATATAAGATGGCATCAGCGTGAACTTGAATCCATCGATTTTTATGTCGAACGGAAATCACCTTGGCCCGAATTCTCCGAGATTTAGCACCATCAATAGGTTCCTGGTCGACTTGAAATACAAAGGCATCGTGATTCGGAATTGAGGATTTTCGTTCAATGAGTTGGGCAAATCGAACATAGGATACGCCCATCATCAAAATAAGGCAGAAGATTCGCGACTGGCGGAAGACCAGCATTAAGCTCAAAGCAAATGCTATCAATCCGTAAGGACCGATGAAAAAGCCGATTATCCAAAGGCCTAAAATTCGTAGAAAAGGGAAAGGACTAAAAAAAGAATACACAGATTAGGCGAATAGGCCTAAATGTAAAATTTTTTTGATTGGATTAATTCCTCGACAGTATCAGGAACTAGATATTTTATCGACTGTCCTTGTTGGATACATTGACGAATATAGGTAGCCGAAATTTGCAATAAAGGCGCCTCAATGCGCGTAACCTGTGGGTGCTGCCACAAATCACTCTGTTTTTGCTCTCCGCGGGGATAAACATAGAGGCCAAAATAATCAAGAATCTTATCGTAGTTCTTCCAACTTTTGAATTGTTCCAAATTGTCCCCACCTAGAATTAAACGGAATGAATTGTTAGGGAATTTCTCCGACAGATGCGTCAGCGTATGTATCGTGTAAGAAGGCTTGGACAAATGAAATTCAATATCTGAGCTCTTAAAATTGTAATTATCTGCGATGGCACGATCGACTAAATCCAATCGATCGAACTCGTGCAAAAGCGTTTTGCTGTGCTTATGTGGGTTTTGAGGAGAAACAACGAACCAGATTTGGTCTACATCCGTTTGATTTAATACCGCTTGAGCAATAATAAGGTGGCCATGATGAATGGGATTAAATGATCCGAAAAATAGGCCAATCTTCATCTTATCGGGTAAAATTATCGAATAAATTTTGAGCTTCTTTGACGGCGTCCTCTAATTTGTCGTTCACGAGAATCACATCAAATTTGTCTTGGAAAGCCCATTCGAATTTCATCTTAAAAATTCGCTTAGAAAGTGATTCTTCGGTTTCGGTTCCGCGCGCACGGAGACGATCTTCGAGCATTTCGAGCGTAGGAACTTTGACAAAAATGGCCAACGCTCGCTCCTTATAATATTTTTTCAACGCAAGACCGCCTTTAACATCTACATCAAAAATGACATGTTTTCCTGATGCCCAGATACGCTCAATCTCAGACTTCAATGTCCCATAATAAGCGCCAGGGTAAACTTCCTCCCACTCGACGAAAGCATTCTCATCGATTTTGGCACGAAACTCATCGGGTGTCATGAAATAATAATCCTGACCATTCGCCTCGGAACGCCCACGTTTATCACGTGTACAGGCGGAGATGGAAAATCCTAAATTGGGATTATTGGCCAATAATTCTTTTACGATGGTTGTTTTACCGGATCCGGATGGAGCCGAAAAAATAATGAGTTTACCTTCCAAGTGCAGCTTGATTTAATTAGCTAACAAAATAACGGAATAAGTATGGAAATAAGGATTAAAACGACAAAAAGTTTTGATTTGATGCGCGCGAAAAGTGCTTCAGGACATTTGCTAGAACAGCTTGATTTAATCGCATTACGCAAAGATTGTTCGAGTTCATATCCTTCTTGACAAGGGATACATTGTTCCTTATTGGCTAGAAAAGTTGCCTCCTCTTCGGGGGAAGCTTCACGATCGACGATACGTTGAATTAACTTTAAACAATCAGCCTGATGGTTACAATTCTTTTTCATGAGTTTACATGCTTAATGCACTATTTTTTTAACAACGAGGAAGGGATAAAAAGTTCATTTGCTTATGGGTGACACATTGTCAGTAATAACCTTTACTTTTTGCGTAAGAGGCTAAACGCTCTTTCAAAATGGCACGAGCACGATGGAGTCGTGAACGAACAGTTCCAATCGGGATATCCAATATACGAGCCATTTCCTCGTAACTAAATTCCTCTAAATCACAGAGAATAATAATCATTCGAAAGTCTACAGGTAAGGCTTGAATGGCAGCTGTAATTTCATCACCCAGCATCTCATTAACCGTTTCCGCATGCAGGTCGGCATGCGTCGCAGGTTCTTGATCTTCATCACCCGAAAAGGATTGCTCAACCCATTCAAACTCCACTTTTGATGGGCCACGCGATTTTTTTCGGTAATCGTTAATGAAATTATTTTTCAGAATTCTGAATAACCAGGCTTTGGCATAGGTTCCTGGTTCGAATGAATCGATGAATCGAAAGGCTTTCATGCAGGTATCTTGAACAAGATCCTGCGCATCATCCTCATCATTCGTAAGTCGAAGAGCAAAGTTATACATCGCATCGAGATGCGGCATAAACTCTTTCTCAAATAAGGCTTGCGCGTTATTTTGAGGCATCGAAACTGTTATCGTAGGTGTTTCCATGGTAGGCAATTAAGCACATCGAATTTGATATGTGCATACGAGTGCCTACAAATCTAAGACCAAAAATTAATCTGCCAAAAAGACCTATTCATGACGGTTGAAAAATTCTAAAATCCCAAAAACTGCCATGCCCAATAACGAAGATGACAAGGCTTTCAACAGACTAAAGCCCAATAAGGTCCAATCTCCTGCTTCCAAAATAAATAGCAGTAAATGATGCGACATCAACATGAGAAATAAATAAGGAAAGAACCAAAGCCACTTCATTTCGGCTAATGAAATACTGGATCGCTCATCGTAACCATTCGCTGGGGTAAGTATTCGAAAATACACCGGACGCAACCAAGCCACCAAAACACATGCGAAGGCATGCATGCCATGGGTATTATAAAAAATATCGATTAGCCAACCTACGAACATTGATCCCACTAATAAGATCCATGTATTTGTTTGCATAGGCGCTTTCACTAAAAACCAAATATAGATAAAACAAAAGGCGACATTTGCGATAGCAATATCACGTAAAAACAATACCTGAATAGCAATCGCAAAGACAACGGAGAAAAACCACTTAAAATTAACGTTGACGTTCATCCTATTCTGATTTGGGTTTTGTTGTTTCCAACTGTGCTTGCTGCCCGGCCAAACGGTTTTTGATTACATACACATATTGCAAAGTCGAGAATTGCGTAAATAACATGACTTTAATGTCATGGAATGTATCATCTTTTTCAAGACCAACCTTTGCTACGATTCCAATGGGGATATTGGGTGGAAAAACAGCATTATAATCAGAGGTAACAACGGTATCTCCTTTGACAACTTTTTTATATTTGGAGACATCCATCATATCTGCAACTTCACTTTGAAAGCCGGGCCATTTGATGTAACCTAATTCCCCGCTGCGCTTTAATTTGGCCGAAACTGAGTTACTCGTATGCAAAATAGACACCACCAAAGCTAAATTTTCTGTACAAGACATAACTTTTCCCACAACGCCTGTGGACGAAATAACAGCCATTCCGGGCAATATACCATCAGCGCGCCCCTTGTCTATGGTTAAATAGTTCTGCGACATGCGCGTCGATTGATCAATAACGCGGGTGGCAACAGCTTGATAGCGATTCAGCATCGCCTCAGAAACATAATAGGGGAGTTTTGTCAGTGGCTGTTGTTGGCTTTTCAAACGCAACAATTCAGTCCGCAAGCGCGCATTTTCTTGGGCCAGTGTACCATTAACAATACGCAGTTGATGATAGGTTTTTACCTCTTGTGTTGTAGATAAAATGGAAGCTGCCCATTGATTTGTCGTATTAAAATAGAGCGAATGCTGGTATGCATTGTATTTAAATACGGCCCAAACATTGACCAATTCAAGCAACAAGAACAAAAGGATAACCCTTTGACGCGCTAAAAATTGGAACAATTGAATCATAAGTTATCGCGATTGAAAACTAGGTAATTAAAACAGGCTTGTACTTCTCAAGATTTTTTAAAATTTCACCCGTTCCACGTACAACTGCTTTCAAGGGATCATCAGCTACATGGACTTTCAATTGCGTTTTCTTTTCGATACGTTTATCTAACCCATGTAACATCGCACCACCACCGGCTAAATGAATACCGTTGTGGAAAATATCACCTGAAAGTTCCGCTGGAGCCCGTTGTAAGGTTTCCATAATCGCTACCTCTATTTTCGTGATTGACGAATCTAAGGCGTAGGCGATTTCAGAATAATTAATCAAAATTTCTTTCGGGATACCTGTCATTTGATCACGACCACGAATTTCGAAATCGGCAGGTGGGTTTTCTAATTCGGGCAATGCAGCTCCCACTTGGATTTTAATTTGCTCAGCAGAACGCTCTCCAATTACCAATTTGTGTTCGCGCAATAAATAATCTTTAATGTCACGTGTAAATTCATCACCAGCTACACGAATCGAGTTTTCCACCACGATACCACTCAAGGAAATGATCGCAACTTCCGTGGTACCTCCTCCAATATCTACAACCAATGAACCATTGGGCTGTTCAATGTCTATTCCGATACCAATCGCAGCGGCGATAGGCTCATGTACCATGTAAACTTCACGAGCACCGGCGTGCTCAGCCGAATCTTTAACCGCACGTTTCTCTACCTCAGTAATACCCGATGGGATACAAATCACCATCCGAAGAGCAGGCGAGAAAAACGAATTCCCTCGATCCAACATTTTAATCAACCCGCGCAACATTAATTCCGCTGCGGTAAAGTCGGCGATTACTCCATCTTTTAATGGACGAATCGTTTTGATATTATCATTTGTCTTTTCATGCATCATCATCGCTTGCCGACCTACAGCTAACACTTTGTTTGTATTACGGTCTAAAGCAATGATCGACGGCTCGTCGACAACAACTTGATTTTTGTGAATAATTAAGGTATTTGCTGTACCTAAATCAATGGCGATGTCCTTTGTCAGGAAATTAAATAGTCCCATGGTGTTTCAAATAGGGGAAATAATAAAGCTATACATGCTCTAAAAAACAAATTTACAGATAAAAAATGACCTAATTATTTATTTTATGTCAAATTTCTAGCCACCCTAAAAATAATTATAAAAAACAGATTAGCACAGAATTTCAAACCGCTCCCACCCCGCCAGCGATTTATATAGGTATATTACAATTAAAATTGGTTGGCATATTTAGCCAAATGCATAAAAATTAATATAAAATAATTTGGAATTATTATCTGATTTATTAGTTTTGTCCAAATTAAAAAGTTAAAACCGTGTTTTTCGGTGGATAATCAGGAATATAATGGAAGATTACAACAAGATCATTGAATCCCTTGGGGTCAAATTCATCAAAGCACGCAACATAAGAATATTACAACCTATTCGTATAAAGAATTACTACGATGTGGAAAACTCGCTCTTGATATTGTACAAAGGCGAAGTTTCTTTTGGTGAAGAAGATACACCAGTGGAAGAAGGTGATATGCTATTCATCCCAGGTGGGAAAATGGTAAGCGTAACCTATGGAAACGCTGAAAAACCGAAAGCCGTTAACAACGAAGAGTTCATGACGCACCGCGAATTGTACTTCGACCTGAACATGGATTCGCAGAATATCGGTAACCATGAAAATTCTTTCGGAATGGTTGCCTTTGAAGCAAAGGTATTTGACTCTGTCAATTTTTTCACTTCCTTAGACATCCCTCCCTTCTTAATAAAGAAGGATGAAAAATTAGCCCAAACAATCAAAGAAATTTTGTTAGAGGATATGTCTGATGAGATTGGCAAAGGCCGTATCATCAAAATCAAAACGGAAGAAATTGTTATCGAAGTTATCCGTTACATCATCCAAAACCGACTTTTCGTTGAGCAATTAGCCACCAACAGTACTTACTTCAAAGACCCACGCTTAATTGATATTTTTGCTTATATCAAAGACCATATCGGAGGAGATTTATCAAACAAGGTGCTTGCCAATGTTGCGAACGTATCTGAAGATTATGTAGGCCAATATTTCAAAATGTTGACAGGAATAAATCCACAAGATTATATCGAATACCAACGAATGGAAGCGGCTGTAGGCTTATTACGTACAACAAAAAAATCCATCCGCGCAATTGGCTCGGAAGTTGGCTATAAAGACACCGCCTATTTCTGTCGTCGTTTCAAAATGATGTTTGGTATTCCAGCAGGAAAAATGAGACGTCGCGAATCGTTGATGAACATCTAAGCGATTCCGCTCTAAACATAAAAAGGCCCAGTTTTCACTGGGCCTTTTCTTTTGCACTACAACAAGTATTTCAACTTCACTAACTCGCGCTCAGTTAGGTAACGCCAGCTGCCACGAGGCAAATCTTTTTTGGTCAATCCCGCAAAGGTTGTTCGGTCTAGTTTCGTTACTTCGTATCCTAAATGTTCAAAAATACGACGAACAATACGGTTCTTACCCGAGTGAATTTTCACTCCAATTACATAACCATCCGGTGTAACTTTAGCCAAATCATCAACTTTAATTTCACCATCTTCTAATTGTAGCCCCGCAAGGATTTTTTCAAAATCCTCATCAGTCAACGGCTTATTTAATTCTGCTTGGTAAATCTTTTCTATTTCATTCGATGGATGGGTCAATTTATCCGCCAATTCTCCATCGTTGGTCAATAACAACAACCCTGTTGTGTTACGATCTAAACGACCAACTGGATAGATACGCGCATCGCCCGCATTTTTCACTAATTCCATCACTGTTTTACGATCATTCGGATCTTCCGTCGTTGTTAAGAAATCCTTGGGCTTATTCAATAAGACATAGGCAGGCTTTTCACGGTTTAAGCGGCGGTTACCGTATTTCACGACATCCGTTGGACCCACTTGGTAACCCATTTCCGTAACCACCTTATTGTTTACTTTAATTTCACCGGCTTCGATCAATTTATCCGCATCCCGACGAGAGCATATACCTGCATTCGCGATGAATCGATTTAATCGAACTTCATCACCACGACGCTCAGTCTGCGCAATTTTCTTTTGAATTTTAGCAGGAGCATTTTCTTTGTAACGATCTAATTTATAGGCCGGAGAAAAGGCAGGTGCCTGATCATGGCGATTACGCGATTTGAAAGTATCGCGCTTCGAAAACTTGGCTGGACGTCCACGATCATCTTCCCGAGGAGTAAATTTACGTTCCTCCCGAGCTTCAAAATTACGAGGCGCCTCATCGCGCGCTGGACGTGGTGAAAAATCACCCCTCGTTCTTCTAAATGGTGCGCGTGGAGCATCACCCTCTTCTCGAGGTGCACGCGGTGTATAAGGACGATCACTCGAATCTTCACGATTGAATGGACGACGCTCAGCACCCTCACGCCGTGCGCGCGGTGTATACGGACGATCACTCGATCCCTCACGGTTGTAAGGACGACGCTCAGCACCCTCACGCGGTGCGCGCGGTGTATACGGACGATCACTCGATCCCTCACGATTGTAATGGACGACGCTCACCCCCTTCACGAGGCGTATATGAACGATTGCTAGATCCTTCACGGTTGTAAGGACGACGTTCAGCACCCTCACGAGGCATATATGAACGATTGCTAGATCCTTCACGATTGTAAGGACGACGTTCAGCAC
>DKIP01000058.1:21747-43962 GCA_002454335.1 Cytophagaceae bacterium UBA6715
GACGACGTTCAGCACCCTCACGTGGAGCGCGCGGTGTATAGGAACGATCTCCTCCTTCAAAAGGTTTACGGTCACCTGCAGAAGCCCGATTAGGCCCTGAAGAACGATCACTGAAATTTCTTGCTGTTGAGCGACCCCCTGAATTACTACGTGGCGCATCTGAACGACGATTGTCGTCTTTCTGAATTCTTTTTCTCATAAAATATGCAACATCACTGCTGGATTTGACAAGGATTTATTTCCTTGGCTGATTGATAATTTATGCAAAGGTACATCAAAAAAACGAGCATAGCTTATTACATTTGAAAGATCTTTAAGGGCCATGCTAGCAAAATCAACTCAAATCGTCCGCTTACTCGCTTTTTTTATCGTTCTCACAACGATATTTGGCTGTAATCCTACGCGTCAAACAAGCAAAAAAGGCTTGAAATATTTTGAAAGAGGCGAATATGAATGGGCTATCCAAGCGCTCAAGCCTTTGGCAGACCAACAAATAGAAGGTGACAAAAGCGCCTATTATGTGGCGGAATCTTACCGACTCTCTAATCGGATTGGATTGTCGCTCCCTTATTACCAAAAAGCGCAAGCTAGAGGAATCGATGACATTTTAGTCAATTACCACATTGCTTTGGCGGCAAAATCGCTAGGAGACTATTCCCTTTGCAAAACTTATTTGATTAAATTTCTTCAAAGCAAACCGAATCGCTTCTACCAAATAAAAGCTGAAATTGAATTAGAGAATTTGGATAAAATCCCTTCCCTCGTTCAAAACCAAAGCCCAGTTGCCCTCTTCCCATTATTGGGAAATACGTCTAAAACAGAATTTGCAGCCCAAAAAATAGGCAACGAATTGCTCTTCACCAGTTCAAGCAAACCCTTGATTTACAAAAACAATGGACTTCCTTTCTTGGGTTTATACAGCGCCCCCTTGTTAAAAGAAAATGAAATCACCACGCCACATTTATTTAGCGATAAACTTTATAAAGAAAATGCCAATGACGGAACTCCAGCGTTTTCTCATGATGGCACAACAGTTGTTTTCGCACGCGGCAATACAGGAAAGAGCAAAGACCCTTCTCCCGATGTAGACTTATACATTTCGAAAAAAAATGGAAAAGATTGGTCGGAGCCAGAACGCTTAGCCATCTCAGATTCCATTGCATGGGATGGTAGCCCCTGTTTTTCATTTGATGACCGTACGCTCTATTTCAGCTCAAATAGAAGAGGTGGCAAAGGAGGACTAGATCTATATCGCGTACCGATTGATAATTCTGGCCGCTTTGGCAGACCGATTAATTTAGGTTCCATCATCAATACGCCCGGCGATGAGATATTCCCTTATGTCAGTGAAAATGGAAAACTCTTTTTTTCTTCGGATGGACATCCGAGCATTGGCGGCTTAGATCTTTATGTAGCAAGTCGAAATGACAATGAAATTAGTATTGAACATTTAGGCGTTCCCATGAACTCAATCGGGGATGATTTTGCCATCAATCTTTCAGACCCAGTTTCTGGTTATATCAGCTCCAATCGTCCAGGAGGCAAAGGAGATGATGACATCTATTTCTTTAAATCTAGCGGTAATGAGGATCACTGGTGGTCAAATGACAGCACAAAAACAGCTGCCAGCCAGACCTTGAAAACGGTTAATTATTCCCTAGCCGTCCAAGTCGTACAACCTGACGGAAAACCAATTCCAGGCGTGCAAATTAATGCTCGAAGGAATGGGGAATCAAGTGAGAATTTCACGAGTGACAAGCAAGGGAACATTGATCCATTCAGTCTAAATTCAGGCGATGAAATTCAATTCAAACTAGAAAAAGATGGATATATTTCCGCACGTTCAAGCTTTTCATTGGAGGGCAGAGAAATTCCTCAAGCTTTGCTAAAAAAGGAACTTACGGACACAACATTCGCGTTTAAGATCGTGATGGACCAACCAGAAATCGGGAAAGAAATCAGTCAATTTTACCAGTTAAATTCCATTTATTACGATTTAGACAAAGCTGATATCCGACCAGATGCAGCTGTTGAATTAGACAAAATCGTCAATTTCTTGCAGGATAATCCTCAAGTTAATTTAGAATTGGGTGCCCACACGGATGCGCGTGCAACGGCCGCATACAATCAAAAATTATCACAACGCCGCGCTGAATCAGCAGTAAAATACATCTTACAACGCGGAATCGCCAAAGACCGAATCAAACCGAAAGGGTATGGCGAAAGCCAATTAATCAATGAATGTTCAGACGGCATAGATTGCCCAGAGGAAATGCATCAGCAAAACCGTCGGACAGAGTTTAAAATCATCCAAATAAATCAGGAATAATATGTCGGCATATTTATTGAAAAATGGTCAAATCGTCAACGAAGGGCAAATCACGACCGGAGATATTCGTATCAAAAATGGCCGGATTGAGAAAGTCGGATCAAGCATAAGTCCGGAAGGCAACGAACAGGTCATTGAACTGGATGGCAAGCATGTTTTTCCGGGTATGATTGATGACCAAGTTCATTTCCGTGAGCCTGGCTTGACACACAAAGCCACGATCGCGAGCGAAGCACGCGCGGCAGTTGCTGGGGGTGTTACGAGTTTCATGGAAATGCCTAATACGGTTCCCAATGCGCTGACACAAGAATTACTCGCTGATAAATACCACATAGCCCATGAAAGTTCATTAGCCAACTACTCGTTTTTCATGGGGGCTGCCAATGATAATTTGGAAGAAGTTTTAAAGACCAATAAGAATAATGTTTGTGGGATTAAGGTATTTATGGGCTCCAGCACGGGAAATATGTTGGTCGACAATACCAAAACCCTCGAAACTCTTTTCAGTTCCAGTGAATTATTAATTGCGACACATTGTGAAGACGAAGCGACGGTTCGAGCGCGCTTGGAATTATTTAGAGAAAAATATCCGAGTGAGGATGCCCCTGCTTTTATACATCCATTGATTCGGAATGAAGAGGCATGTTACTTATCATCGTCCATGGCGGTCGATTTGGCAAAAAAATCAAATACGCGATTACATATCTTACATATTAGTACAGAAGAAGAATTAGCCTTATTCGAAACAGGTAAGGCTGTAAAAGATAAACGTATTACAGCGGAAGCCTGTGTGCATCATTTGTGGTTCGATGCATCGAGTTATGAAAGTTTAGGTAACCAAATCAAATGCAATCCAGCTATTAAGGATGCGAGACACCGTACTGCGATTCGTCAGGCACTTCAAACGGGTGCAATTGATGTTATAGCGACCGATCATGCACCACACACTTGGGAAGAAAAACAACAAGGATATTGGAAATCGCCATCTGGACTTCCTTTGGTTCAGCACCCCTTATTGATGCTTTTAGAGATGAGCCAGGAGGGTGTGCTAACTTTACCCCAAATCGCAGAAAAAACGGCGCATAATTTAGCTGAATGTTTCCAAATTCAAGAACGCGGTTATATCCGAGAGGGTTACTGGGCGGATTTAGCCATTGTAGATTTGCAACAACCTCATAAAGTGACCGCATCATCCTTGCAGTATCAATGCGCATGGTCTCCTTTGGAAGGGCATCTATTTCCTCATAGCATTACGCATACCTTCGTTTCGGGCCATTTGGCCTATGCCAATGGACAATTTGATATGAGCAAGAAAGGGGAGAGATTACGCTTTGACAGATAACTTCTTATAAAATATCATCAAAGTATACACGCATATAAAACCCCAAGGATTGATTATACAAAGATTTAGAATCTGTAGCAATATTCATCAATCCTGCTTGATAGGTTAAACCTACTGAAACGAAGTTTTGGGAGACAACGCCTATCCCAAGTTTAAATCCCAAGTCTAACCGACGAAGGTCGCGTGAAAAACTTTCACCTTCGGTGGATGTTAGCAAATAGGACCCTGGTTTAACAGGATTTATTGCACGGATATCGTAGGACGCTTTGTCCCACAAACCAATCCCCAGGTAGGGCCCCGCCCAAACCGAAAACCCTGTGGCATACTCGGAAACAGAACCTAATTTAATCTCAACATTCGGGTTAATATCTAGGTAATTCAAAGACAAATTACGTTCAGTATAAGTAGAATCTGAATAATTCGTTTTGCCATGAAATCCTTTTTGAGAAAGGCTTAATTCCGGAATAAAACTTACCCGCGAGGTCAAAGGATATTTGAAACCAAAACCCACTTCAAACGCAGGTTTAAAAAAATAAGTTTCCCCACCTACACCATCTCCGCTAAATCTTGCCGACTTCGCTTCGAAATGAAAAATCTTTTTTGATCGATTTTTTTGAGCAGACACGGAGTTTACCAACAGGCAAAGACCTAAAAATAAAAAAACGAGGTGCTTGATCATAAGCGGGGAGATTGAAAATAATTAGCAATTTTAAGCCATATTTGTGGAAACACCAACAAATTTTATCATTCGCACGGAATTATGTCACATGTCAAACATGCTTTGTTGCCCTATTTTCAATCTGAAGGAATAGAAGCAGGCCTAGACGAGGCTGGCCGAGGGTGTTTGGCAGGACCTGTCGTTGCCGCAGCAGTCATTTTACCCAAAGATTTTCATGATAAATTATTGACTGACTCTAAGCAATTGAATCCGAAGCAGCGCCAACAATTAATCGATGTGGTTAAAACTTACGCCATTGATTATGCTATTGCAGAGGTTGATCATACTGTGATCGATCAAATTAATATTTATAAAGCTAGCGTCATGGCCATGCACAAAGCTGTGGACAAACTTCTAACGCTCCCTACCCATTTGTTAATCGATGGAAATCGATTCATCAGCTATCCATTTATTCAGCATACCTGCATTGTTAAAGGAGACTCCAAGTACTTTTCTATTGCTGCAGCATCTATTTTGGCAAAAACCTATCGCGATGAATGGATGCAAAAAGCTGCAGAAAAATACCCCGGGTATGGTTGGGAACGAAATGCTGGCTATCCAACGTTAGAACATCGTAAGGCTGTACTCAAACTGGGCCCCACTGAAATCCACCGTAAAACCTTTCGTGTAGAATTAAAGGAAAAAGTCTAAATTAGTATTTTGCTTACACCATGCGATCTAACAACCTCTTTTCTATCATATGCTTGTTGCTTTTAGTCGCTAATCGCACACAAGGGCAGCATGATATATATAACGGGGAAACTAAACGACGCATTCAAGAATTTGCCAATGATTTTAGTCGGGAACAAAGCAATCGATATCAACAAAGTTTAAGACTTGCCAAACAAAAAGGCATCAAATTAAATGACCAAATTGGGGATAAGAAAATCTCACTTCAACAAATTAATTCTATCGGTGAAGCGTTGTACATTGGCGTAGAATCCAATCGGCGATCAGGCCAAATAACCCGAACAGATCAATTATACAGTGGTGGAAATTTAGGCATTTCACTTAATGGAAAATCGGACACACTCGCGGGTAAACTTGCCATTTGGGACGGAGGCGGCGTCATGGTTACCCATCAAGAATTCTCAGGAAGAGTCAACCTCCAGGAATCATCCCTTACCCCTGATCTCCATGCAACCCATGTAGCTGGAACAATGGTTGCTAGTGGAGTCATTGCGGCAGCACGAGGCATGTCATTTGGAGCAGGTCTAAAGGTTTGGGACTACAACAATGACAACGCAGAAATAAGTTTAGCTTCTCCCAATTTATTAATCAGTAATCACTCCTACGGTTACCAGGCAGGCTGGGTTTTTGATACAAGCAAAAATAAATGGCAATGGTGGGGAAATGATGCGATAAGTTCACTCGAAGACTACAAGTTTGGCTTTTATGATAGCAATGCACAGGCGCTCGACCGAATCGCGTTCAACGCCCCATATTATTTAATCACAAAATCAGCTGGAAACAGTCGCTCTGAAAATGGCCCCGATTTCACGAAAGGGGAATATTATTTTCTCAAAAACACCCGTGATTCGAGTAATGTAATTCGAGCAAAAAATGACAGCTATGACATTATCTCCACAACAGGAACAGCCAAAAATATCTTGACCGTGGGTGCTATTGAATCTATCCCACAAATTCCTAACCTCCCTTCAGAAATTCGAGTAAGCAATTTTTCAAGTTGGGGCCCTACTGACGATGGCCGAATCAAACCGGACATTATGGGCGTAGGAACTGATATTTTGTCAACAAGCAACACTTCCAACGCTTCCTATACGAGTCTTGACGGCACCTCGATGTCATCTCCGCAAGTAGCAGGGTCTTTATTTTTACTTCAACAGTTGTATAATCGCCTAAATAATGGCAAATTCATGCGTTCGGCAACGCTAAAAGGATTAGTGATCCACACGGCGATGGATTTTGGTCCGGTAGGCCCCGATTATCAAAGCGGCTGGGGTTTATTACATGCTGAAAATGCTGCAAACATTATCCAAAACAAAGACAAAACGAAAGCCATTCGTGAATTGACTCTTAACAATGGAAGCCTTTACACAGAAAAAATCGTCGCGTCTGGCGCTGGAAATGTTTGTGCCACTATTTGTTGGACAGACCCAGAAGGAAATGTTCTACCGCTGATAGCAAGCAGCTTAAACAGTAGAAGCCCACGGCTCATTAATGATTTAGACATCAAAATACAAGATAGCAAAGGAACATACCTACCATTTACCTTGGACCCGGAAAATCCAAGCGCACTCGCTAAAACGGGGGTAAACAATCTCGACAACGTTGAAAAAATCATTATCCCTCAAAGTACCCCCGGAGAAAGCTACACCTTGACAATCAATCATAAAGGTACGCTCAAAAGTAACCTACAAGAATTTTCGTTAATCCTTTCGGGGATCGGAGGAACTCCCTATTGCAAACTTAGTACAACGGCAAACCAAGCATTAATCTCGCAATTACTCGTGGATAGCAAATCTATAGCCAATACGATAGATAGTAGTGGGGTAGCACTTCCTATTGAAACAGGGGAAACGAAATCCCTTAGTCTTCAGTTCACAAATTCAGCTACAAAAAACCTTCGTGCTGTCGTAGATTGGAATCAAGATGGTGACTTTGATGACCCCAACGAACTCGTGCACGCGAATACAAATATCCTGGGAAGCAGCTACAATTTCTCAATCACTTCACCCTCCGGAGTAGCCATTAATAATCGATATAAATTAAGAGTTATTTGTTCAAATGACCCCATTAACAGTGATTGTGGTACACTTTCAAATGGGAATAGCTTAGAAGCAAATATTCAGATCTTACAAGCCTCCAATGACATCGCATCCCTTGGTATTTCCTCAACTGTAGGAAATTTCTGCCAAAATACCGGTAACCTGAAGCTCGTTGCACGTGTTAAAAATATGGGTTCAAAATCCCAATCCAAGTTGCCCCTTGTCATCAAAGTAATGACCAATTCCCAAAATATCGGCCAATTAAATGGGACAATTGATAAAATTAACGCGGGTTCCGAACAAGAAATAGTCCTGCAAGGAGACTTGGCACTTGATGCTGGTAAAACATATTCATTCGAACTTAGCCATCAGTTGGCATCTGACCAATACACAGCAAATAATAGCTTTCAACTACAACAAAAAATAGAGGCAGCCCAAACGCCCTCCGCAATTGGGACGCAATGTATCCCAGGTACTCTAGTAAATTTAACTTCAATTTCCGATGGTGCACTTTGGTATTCCAATAATCTGCTAGTGGGCGCAGGGACCAAAATCAGCCTCCCTGCCTCCGCATCCTATAGTATTGCGCAGGCCGACTTCACAGGAAGTTTAGCTCCAAGTACCAAGGCGGCATTTGGGACTGGAACGTATTATGAAAATTTTGGCCCCCAACCTATATTGGAGGTTAAAAGTCCAATTGTTTTAGAAAGCGCACGCATTTATGTGGGAACACCCGGCACAATTACATTCAATGTATATAACAAGGATACGGGCGAACTTGTAGGATCCGTGACAAAAGCTGTTGAGGCTACAAGAACACAAAGCAATTTAACTAGGGTAGGCGGACAACTCATCGACGACA
Source organism: Cytophagaceae bacterium UBA6715 (assembly GCA_002454335.1). Lineage (GTDB taxonomy): Bacteria > Bacteroidota > Bacteroidia > Cytophagales > Spirosomataceae > Aquirufa. Next base: position 29,728 of record DKIP01000058.1, read on the forward strand.
AGAATGATCCTGGACAGGTCGTATATTTAAACCTTTCATTCCCTAGACCAGGAAGTTATTTGATCGAACAAAGTTGTTCGAATGGAGCAAGTATATTCAGAAGTAATAGAAGCCTATCCGATACCGTGAATGCTCCATCTAACTTGGGTTACCCCTATACTATCCCCAATATTGTTTCTATCACGGGAGCTAAATTCAATGGATCTCCCATCACAACGGGATATTATTATTTCTATGACATGAAATTCCGATCAATTGGATGTCCAAGCCCACGCAGCCCAGTGGCTGTTATCACTAGCCCAAGCCCAACTGTTGCCATCACACCCACTGGCTCACTAACAGCATGCTCAAGTGAATCAAAAGTTATCACCGCTACCCTAAGCGACAATGCATCTATCCAATGGTTATTAAACGGTAATGCCATTGCGGGAGCAACACAGGCAACCCTATCCATAAACAGATCAGGCCAATATCAAGCTCAAGTGATTAATACCAATAATTGCAGCGCACTGAGTAGCAGTCTAAACTTAATTATTTCAACCCCTTTATCTCCTTTGGTATCCTATTCAAACGGAGTCTTGCGGTCATCCGGAGGAAATAATATGCAATGGTACCTGAATGGTCAAGCGATCATAGGTGCTACTGAAGCGAATTATTCCCCAACAGAATCAGGAACCTACGCAATTAAATTAACTGATATCAATGGATGCACAGCTAGTTCTGAGAACTTCAATATCAGCATTTTGGCTAATGAAGAAGTAAACCCATTTACCCAAATCACGGCCTTTCCCAATCCAACTCAACATGAAATCTTCCTAGGGATTCCAGATAAGTTACGGCAATCCAATATGTTGAAAATACAGATCTGGAATACATTGGGGAAATTAATTCAAACGAAGACCTATGATAAGCCGTCAAGGCAAATCACCTTAGATGTACATGACTTAGCAAATGGGAACTACTTCATCTCATTCCCAGAAATCACAAATCAACCGGGTATAAAATTTATTAAATTTTAACTACGAACCGTCCACTAGTATTCCCTGCAATCATATCTTCGAGAACGAAAGGCACTTCCTCCAATTTGATTTCTTGGCAAATGTTTTCCAAATCAACAGCCCATACATCCGAAATTTTCTCCCACATGGCGTGTTTATATGACAGAGGAGATTCCGCAGAATAAATACCGAGCATACGTGTGCCACGTAAAATAAACGGATAAACTTGCATAGGCAATTCTACACCCGCCGCCATACCACATACAGCAACTGAACCTCCATATTGTAAGCGCTTAACAACTTGAACCAAATAATTCCCGCCAAGGGTATCTATTGCTCCTGCATATTCCATGGCATAAAGCGCTCTAAGAGGTTCCTCTGCGAATTGTTGCCTCGAAATCACACGCAAGGCACCTAGTTTTTTCAATGATTCCTCCAACGCAGGCTTCCCACTCAGGGCAACGACAGAAAAACCTAGATGACTCAACAATCGAATACTAATCATCCCCACGCCACCTGTAGAACCTGTAACCAATACGTCACCCATGTTGGGACTAAGTTGATTAGTAATCAGTGCATCGATAGCCATTGCAGCAGTTAGACCTGCTGTTCCCCACTGCATAGCGATGCGAGTAGGTAATTGTGTAGGAATTTCGATAACCCAATTGGCCGGCACACGAATATACTCTGACAAACCACCATGTGAATTCATCCCCATATCAAAACCGGTGACCACCACGCGGGCGCCCGTTTGAAATTTTCCGGAAAGATCAGATACAACTACGCCAGCTGCATCAATTCCAGGGATATGCGGAAAATTTCGCGTGATGCCCTTGTGGCCGCTAGCTGACAATGCATCTTTATAATTCAGGGAAGAATATGCTACTTTTATCAAAACATCTGACTCTGGCAAAAAAGTAAAAGGTAAAGATTTAAGTGCTGTAGATGCTTTGCCTTCAGGACTAATCTCTGTAATGAGTGCGCGAAAAGTTTGCATAAGTCTTATTTCTTAGCCCAGAAAAAAATCATTCTAGGGGATTTATGATCATCAAACTTAGCTAACGAATAGTCCCCGGCCAAATTGATAAACGTCAAGCCCGCCTGCTTCGCATAGGCCAAAAAATCATTTTTCGAAATCAATTCGACTTTTTCCCGAAATACGAAGGATTGACCTTGGTCCTCGAAAGATATGGATTTATAGAGATAGCCCCCTTCTTCCCAACGCTTAATATGAAACTTAATAGCATCACGTATAACTACTTCTTCCGGAACTAAATTTGCAAGTATGTAGGTGGGGTTCAAGAAATCCATCACCAAAATTCCTTCTTGCTTTAAACCTCCTGCGAATGTCTGGAAGGCACGCGCATTGTCTGCAGGTTCATCAAAATAGCCAAAACTCGTAAAAAAATTAAAGACAACATCGTAATGTGCTTGCTTCGGCAAGGGTTCACGTAAGTCGTGAACAAAAAAACGTAAGTGTTTATTGGCCAAACGATTCGCCTCCGCTATACTACTCGGAGACAAATCAAAACCCTCCACATGAATCCCATGGCGTTGAAGCATTTTGGCATGACGACCTTTGCCACAAGCCGCATCTAACACGAGAGCACCGGCTGGAATTTTCAAATAAGCTTGTAAGGTTTCAATAAAATGCTTGGCTTCTTGATCATCCCGGCTCGCATACAATTGGTGATAATAAGGGGAATCAAACCAAGTACTAAACCACGTAGCTTTTTCCATTATTTACGCAAAGCGAGGTTTTGTAAAAAATCCTGATATGCTAAACGGATTCCATCTGCCAACTCAATATGATGCTTCCAGCCCAATTGATGAAGTTTTGAAACATCCATCAATTTACGTGGGGTGCCATCAGGTTTAGAAACATCCCAACGAATTTTTCCATTGAATCCTACTATTTTTTGGACGGTTTCCGCAAGTTCTTTGATGGTAACATCTACGCCTGTACCGATATTGACCAATTCAGCATCGCTGTAATTTTCCATTAAGAATAGGCAGGCTTCTGCCAGATCATCTGCATATAAGAATTCCCGCATAGGCGAGCCTGTTCCCCACAATTCCATCATCGCATCCCCTCGCTCTTTCGCTTCATGGAACTTCCGAATCATGGCTGGCAATACATGTGAATTTTGCAAATCATAATTATCATTAGGCCCGTATAAATTAGTCGGCATGACTGAAATAAAATCACAACCATATTGGGTGCGATAGGCCTCGCACATTTTAATGCCAGCTATTTTTGCAATCGCATAAGGCTCATTGGTTGGCTCTAATTCACCGGTCAACAAATATGACTCTTTTAGAGGCTGAGGCGCCAATTTAGGATAAATACACGAGGACCCTAAGAACATCAATTTCGTAACTTGATTTAAATAAGCCGCATGAATGACATTATTTTGAATCGCTAAATTTTCATACAAAAAATCCGCGCGATAGGTGTTATTCGCAATGATTCCACCTACTTTGGCAGCAGCTAAAAACACATAATCCGGCTTTTCTTGTTGGAAAAACGCTGACACAGCTTCTTGGTTTCTCAAATCCAATTCTTGGGAAGTACGAACAACGATATGTTGATAGCCGTATGCTTGTAACTGTCGAACGATGGCAGAACCCACCATTCCACGGTGACCTGCTACATATATTTTAGCTTCCTTTTTCAATGATTGATTGCTCTGAGATAATTAACGCGTGAAAAACCTTGCAAAAATACACAAACTACCTAAGCTAATCATTTAAATTCCTATTTTTGAGAAATTTTTTTGAACGCAATTCGTTCTTAGGAGTCATGATAATCAAAGACCTTATTTTTTGTAGTTTGTTTTTGGCCAGCATAACAGGTTATGGACAATCGCAGGCAGTGATTTCTTCGAAAAAACCTTTGAAGGACACAAGTTCTCAAAAAGGAATTCTTGGAGGACGATTAAGCACGGGCTTAGAAGAGCAAATTGACGGTGCAGCAAAAATCAAATCAGAAGGAAAGGCCATCATCGAAGACATCGGGATTAAAAATTTGGGGATCAAAGCCAGCATGCTCGCACGACGAGTAGCCAAAAAGCCAACGCCTAAAGATGAGTATGCAGGCATAAAAACAGAGCGTCGTCTAGGCAATTATGGTAGTGGGACTCGAAATACATTGGAAGAAATCAATGTAGTCAAATATGTAGAAGACGAGGCTGTTAGTCCATATGTGCCAGAAATTTGGTGGTTTGATCCCGCGCAATCACGTATCGTAACCGGTTCATTAAAAGACAATAAATCGGCACAAATATGCCACGGCCCATTCAGGCGTGTAGTAAATCAAAACGTTACTGAACAAGGCTTTTTCTTTATGGGGGCCAAAGATGGTCGCTGGGAGACTTATGGGCCAGATGGCGAACTTCTTAATAAGCAATATTTTCATCATGGATTTCCTGTGGGGGCTTACATCTCTTATTTCGACGCCGAGCAGAAGAAAATCAAAGAAGTAATTCCGGTGGTCTTTGGAAAAGTACGCGGGCAATATCGAGCATTTTATGCAAGCGGAAATGTAAAAGAGGAGGGCATGCTAGATGACAGCGTTCGCGTAGGCCGCTGGCGGGAATATTATGAATTTGGTTCGGGAGGCAGGCTAAAAAAAGAGTGGCGATATAGGAAAGACAAGTTTGATCCGCAGGAACCTGAATTAATTCAAGAAAGGGATACACAGGGAAAAATTATTTTCCAGACACAAAATAAATTAGGCGAATGATGAAGGTTCTTGCTTTCTTGCTTCATATGCTTGCCTTCAGCCAACAATCGGCGGCGCAAACGGCCTGTATTAATCCGTTGGATGGCTATATCTTGCATTCGCAAAGTGAACATGGAATTGCTAATGCCGAAACAGCTTCATATAATATGTTTGAAGAAGAAGATTCAAAGTCTGATTCGGATGACTCGGATGATGAATTTGACCCCTTGGTATTTCCAACAATTTGGGAATTACAAACTGACAAAAATTTTAAAACCAACCAACAAATAGACAAAGATCAGATTGGCGAAATATGTTCGGCCTATCTAACTCCAATTTTGAGTCCTCCTGATGAAGAAGCCTGTTAAATTCAGTTTAACTCACACTTTAACTTTTCATTATGAATACTCAAACATATATAAAATCTTTCGTGTCAAACGATTGGAAATCGGGCATAGCCGTATTTTTAGTCGCTTTGCCACTTTGCTTGGGCATTGCCTTGGCGTCTGGCGCACCACTCATGGCGGGCCTAATTGCAGGAATCGTAGGTGGCCTGCTTGTTTCATTACTTTCTGGCTCTGAACTGTCAGTTAGTGGCCCTGCGGCGGGCTTGACTATTATCGTCGCACAGGCCATCTCAAGTCTAGGATCATTTAATGGCTTTTTAGTTGCGGTCATTTTAGCAGGGATTATCCAAATAATATTGGGTTTGCTAAAACTAGGGAAGATTAGCGGTTTCTTCCCGAGCTCGGTTATCCGAGGGATGTTGGTGGCCATTGGTGTCGTTATTATCTTGAAACAAATTCCCCATGCGTTAGGAGATGACCTAGATTTTATTGGTGAATTTGAGTTTGATCAATCAGCCGATGGGAAAAATACATTTTCCGAAATTCTCGCATCCATTGCAGAATTCAAATTAGGGGCTATCATCATTTCCTTTGCGGGTCTAGTATTATTGTTTGTCTGGACGACGCTAGGAAAGACCATTAACTTATTAAATGCACTTCCTGCTTCCCTGTTTGTTGTTTTGATGGGTGTATTGTTAAACTTCCTGTTTGGCCTGTACTTCCCGAGTCTTTACTTAGGTGATTCAAAGGACCACATGGTAAATCTTCCCATTTTTAGTGATATTGGCGCAATTGCCACGAGTATTGTAACGCCCGATTGGTCGTTCATAGTCAATCCTAAAATTTGGCAAACTGCATTTACGTTAGCTATTGTTGCGTCATTGGAATCCCTCTTGTCGCTCGAAGCAACAGATTCCTTGGATCCGCTCAAACGTATTTCATCTCCTGACCGCGAATTACTTGCCCAAGGAATCGGGAATGTAACCAGTGGACTTATTGGTGGACTCCCAATAACTTCTGTTATCGTAAGGTCTTCCACTAACATTTATGCGGGGGGTAAAACAAGAATGTCAGGCTTTATGCATGGCCTACTACTTTTAGTTGCCATTTTGCTCTTGCCTTTATATTTGAACAAAATACCATTAGCTTGTTTAGCCAGCATTTTACTTTACACAGGGTATAAATTAGCACACCCGGACCAATTCAAAAAAATCATCAAAGAAGGCTGGAAACAGTATGTGCCCTTTTTTGTTACTATTGTTGTTGTTGTTAGTGTAGATTTATTGTGGGGGATTTTTGTAGGCACCACAGTGGGCTTGGTTTTTGTCATCATTACAAATTACTCCGCTGTATTTACCGTATTTATCAATGGTAATGAGGTTTTAATCAAATTTCAAAAAGACGTAACATTCTTGCATAAAATGGCTATTCAGGAGGCCTTACGAAAAATCCCTGAAGGAAGCGAAGTGTATATTGATATCTCAAAAGTTCACTTTATTGACCATGATGTAAATGAACTCATTAACGATTTCTTATCTACTGCCAAAGCTAGGGGGATAGAAGCCGATCTAAAGAAAAAATAACATGAAAGAATATAAAAAACTATTGCTAAGTAACAAGGCTTGGGCCGCAGAACGCCTGGAGCTGGACGCTACCTATTTTGACAACTTATCAAAAGAACAAAACCCCTTATTTCTTTGGATTGGTTGTGCGGATAGCCGAGTACCTGCTGAAGAAATCACACATGCGGACCCGGGGGACATTTTTGTTCACCGCAATGTGGCTAACATGGTTGTTCACACGGACATCAATTTATTGTCGGTATTGCAGTATGCTGTCGAGGTGTTAGAAGTCAAACATATTATTGTTTGTGGACATTACAATTGTGGCGGGGTCAAAGCCGCCATGACAAATCATGACTTTGGCTTGATCAACAAATGGCTTCGAAACATTAAAGAGGTTTATGAGAAACATTTCACTGAGCTCCACAACATTGATGATGAACAATTGCGCTTTAATAAATTAGTAGAACTCAATGTGGCAGAACAAATTCAAAATTTGGCCAAAACAACCATCGTACAGAAGGCTTGGCAAAAACGCCAATTCCCGCATCTCCATGGCTGGGTATTCGATATCCACCATGGGCAAATCAAGGAAGTATTAAATATCAATGCGGGCGAATGGACAAGTCCCGTCTTTCATTACGACTTTTAACGAATCCTCTTGTTTAGCTTTGGCAATCTTTTGAGGTTTGCCAAAGCTACGAGGGAAATTAAACATTAGCGTCGCTAAAACTTATAAATTCGTTTTAATTTTTAACTCATCCAGTTGAGCTTGCGCCAATGGAGAGGGTGAATCAATCATTACATCGCGACCCGCATTGTTTTTAGGGAAGGCAATGTAATCGCGTATCGATTCCGTTCCACCAAACAATGAACAAAGTCGGTCAAATCCAAACGCCAAACCACCATGAGGCGGGGCTCCATATTCAAACGCATCTAGTAAGAAACCGAATTGTGCCTTTGCTTCGTCCTCGCTAAATCCGAGTACATTAAACATTTTCGACTGCAAATCTTTTTGAAAGATACGGATAGAGCCTCCGCCCACTTCCACTCCATTCACGACCAAATCGTATGCATTCGCACGAACTTTACCTAGGTCACCCGCTTCCATCAAAGCGATATCCTCAGGCTTCGGGCTTGTAAATGGATGGTGCATCGCAAACCAACGGTCCTCTTCTTCACTGTATTCTAATAATGGAAAATCAACCACCCAATGCACTTTATAATTATTCGGATCACGCAGTCCCATGCGCGTTCCCATTTCAAGACGAAGCTCATTTAATTGCTTTCGCACCTTATCTCCATCACCTGACAACACCAAAATCAAATCTCCCGGTTCCGCTTTGAATGCCGAAGCCCAAGTGGCTAAATCAGATTCTGAATAGAATTTATCAACCGAAGATTTCACCACACCATCCGGCTGAACGCGAGCATAAATTAATCCTTTTGCCCCAATTTGTGGCCGACGTACAAAATCGGTCAATTCATCCAATTGCTTACGAGTATATTCTGCTGCTCCTTTCACACAAATCCCAACAACTGTATTCGCAGCATCGAAGACCTGAAAATCTTTTCCTGAAGTCAAGTCTATCCCCTCACCTTTCAGCTCCACAAATTTCATATCAAAACGAATATCCGGCTTATCCGAACCATAATATTTCATCGCATCTGCATACGTCATGCGAGGAACTTCGCCGATATCCAAACCTTTGACCGTCGAGAACAAATGACGAATCAAGCCTTCAAACATGTTCAAGATGTCCTCTTGCTCTACAAATGACATTTCACAGTCAATCTGTGTAAACTCTGGCTGGCGATCCGCGCGTAAATCCTCATCACGGAAACACTTTACGATTTGATAATAACGATCAAATCCCGAAACCATCAACAATTGCTTGAAGGTTTGTGGCGATTGCGGCAACGCATAAAATTCTCCTGGATTCATGCGAGATGGCACAACGAAATCACGCGCCCCTTCCGGCGTTGATTTTATTAACACGGGTGTCTCGACCTCAATAAAATCTTGCTTATCTAAATAATTACGCACTTCACGACCTACTTGGTGACGCAAACGAAGGCTCTCTCGAATCGGGTTACGACGTAAATCCAAGTAACGATATTTCATGCGAATATCATCGCCACCATCTGTCTCATCTTCAATCAAAAATGGAGGTAATTTGGCAGGATTTAAAATCCGTAAATTGCTCACCTTAATCTCTACATCTCCCGTAGGCAACTTATCATTCTTTGCTAAACGCTCCACTACCACACCTTCTGCAGCGACAACAAACTCCCGACCCAAGCCACGGGCTAACGTCAAGGCCGACGGATCTGATTTCCCTTCTTCCAACATTAATTGGGTGATGCCATAGCGATCGCGCAAGTCGATCCATAACATACCTCCTTTATCACGTGTTTTTTGAACCCAACCACATAAAGTGACTGTTTGGCCCACGTGTTCCATTCTCAATTCGCCGTTCGTGTGTGTACGTAACATAGTTTATTATAAAAATTCGTGCAAAATTACAGAAAAGAGTATGTAGTGTAAAACATTTACCCGTTTATTCTTATTTAGTTAATTTCACAAGAAATTAAATGAGCATGTCAACAGTCGGAATTGTCGGATCAGGTATCGGAGGAATTGCATTCGCGATTCGTATGCAATTAATGGGGCATGCGGTAACGGTATTCGAAGCGAATGAGCGGCCCGGGGGGAAGTTGGGACTTCTAGAAGTACAAGGTTACCGTTTCGATACTGGGCCTTCTTTATTTACCATGCCGTTATTGGTGGATGAATTATTCCATCTGGCTGGGAAAAATCCCCGAGACTATTTTAATTATGAACGTTTACCTGAGATTTGCCGTTATTTTTGGGATGATCAAACACGCTTAAAGACTGTTGAGGATCCTGCAGAGACAGCGTCAATGATGGCGGATGCCTTACAAGAGGATGCCGCAACCATCTACCGCTACATAAAAGAGGCAGGTGAAAAATATAACATTGTTAGTGATTTATTTTTGGATGATTCCCTGCACAAATTGCGAACTTGGACGAGCAAAAAAGCGCTACACGGTTATGCCAATTTGCATAAACTAGGGCTGTTTCAGACTATGCACCAAGCGCATAAATCGAAGTTCAAGAACCCCAAAACAGTTCAATTGTTCGATCGGTATGCTACCTACAACGGCTCAGACCCCTATCAAACACCTGCGACACTTTCCATTATTCCGCATTTAGAATACAACCTAGGAGCCTATTTTCCGAAAGGTGGCATGATTGAAATTCCGAATGCATTAGTTCGATTAGCACAGGACTTGGGTGTTCGATTTCACTTGAATGAAGCTGTCGAAAAAATTCGAACATCGGGCAACATCGCCAATGGAATTATAACTAAAAAAGCTTCCTATGATTTTGATTTCGTGGCGAGCAACGCGGATATCCGCCCGAGTTACCAGCAGTTATTACCCGAAAATCTTCGTCCAAATAAGTTACTTAATCAACCCAAATCAAGCTCGGGAATTATCTTTTATTGGGGGGTTAACCGTGTATTTGACGAATTAGGAGTTCACAACATCTTTTTTTCAAAGGATTATCGCGCTGAATTTGATGCGATTTTCAAACAAGCAAACCTGTTCGACGACCCAACCGTCTATGTCCACATTTCGAGTAAAGTTGAATCCAACGATGCCCCGAAAGGCTGTGAAAATTGGTTTGTCTTAATCAATGCCCCCGCAAATTCTGGGCAAGATTGGGATGCATTAATTAAGGAATGTAGAGCAAATGTGATTCATAAAATCAATCGGGTTTTGGGAATAAATTTGGATGAACACCTCGTTGCAGAGGACTATTTAGACCCGCGGCGCATTGAATCCCGCACCTCTTCAGCAGGAGGCGCATTGTATGGAAACTCTTCCAACAACAAATTTGCGGCCTTTTTGCGCCATCCGAATTACCGGTCCGCCATCAAAAACTTGTATTGGATAGGTGGCAGCGTTCATCCGGGAGGAGGAATTCCACTCTGCTTAAGTTCGGCAAAAATTGCCGCCAAGCTTTTTCAAGAAAATGCTTAATTTCGTGTGAAAATTAAATAAACATGATTCAAAGACCACAAACAATCTTCTTAAGCCTCGTTTTAGTTGCCAATTGCCTCGTCTCACTCGGCTGGAGTATTTGGGCAAAAGTTGGGCAGGCAGGCCAAAAAGCCGAATTATATTTCAATGAGTGGACGCTGACGGAAGCCGGGAAAACGACATCCACAAGCGCAATGGCCATTGTACTTTTATTGACCTTATCGACCATCGTCACTTTAATTACCATCTTCTCATTCAAAAATCGTATCCGCCAAATGTTATTGGGGCTAATCAATTCGCTTTTGTTAGCAGGCGCGATGGGGTATTCGTTCTGGGTAATTTTCAAAGAGGCGATGCCTAGCTTTGAACCAGAAGCACAAGGAAAATATGGTTATGGATTCTATGCCATGGTCGTGGCATTATTAGCCAACATGATCGCAAATCGATTAATTCGTAAAGATGAGATGCTGGTGCAGTCCTCAAACCGCATGCGCTAAAATTTAAACGATACCCTCTTTCAAAAGGTCGTGAAGATGAACAAATCCCACGGCCTTTTTATTTTCTGTTACAACCAATTGAGTAATATTCAACGATTGCATAATGGCCAACGCCTCCGTAGCAAATGCATCCGCCTCAATGGTTTTAGGGGTCCGATTCATCATCTCGGCCAATTGGATTTCAGACCAGTTAGCGTGTTTTTCTAGCATCCGACGAACGTCACCATCGGTAATTATACCAACAAGTTGATTATTATCTCCTACAACAGCTGTCGCTCCCAGTCGCTTCGAACTAATTTCGTGGATTGCTTCTTGAATACTCGCATTGGGCGTAATAACTGGAAATTCGTGCTGCGGATAGATATCACTAACCTTCAAATACATGCGTTTCCCTAATGCGCCACCCGGATGGTATTTAGCAAAATCCTGTGCGGTAAAACCTTTGCATTCCAATAAGCAAACGGCCAATGCATCGCCCAAAGCAAGTGCGACCGTCGTGGAAGTTGTAGGAGCTAAATTCATCAAATCAGCCTCTTGCTCTGCCAATGCGTGCAAGATAAAATCCGCTTGTTGGCCTAAATAAGACTGTTTGTTAGAAACCATCGCAATCAAAGTAACGCCCGTTCGCTTGATCAGTGGAACCAAAACCTTAATCTCCGGTGTGTCCCCTGATTTGGAAATACAAATCACAGCATCACCCGCCTGAATCATTCCCAAATCTCCATGAATCGCATCCGCAGCGTGCATGAATAATGCCGGAGTTCCGGTAGAATTCATCGTCGCTACTATTTTTTGGGCGATAATCGCCGACTTCCCGATTCCGGTAAAAACGATGCGACCTTTGCTAGCAAGCAAATGTTCTACACAGGCTTCAAATTCGGAATCTATTCCATCGCTAACGCGAAGAATTGCCTCGGCTTCTTGGCTTAAAACTTTTTTTGCTGTGCTTTGGATATTTTTGTTTAATTTCAATGTTAGTAAGAATTTGGAGACCCGCAAAGATAACCAAATCTTACCCAATAACTGAAACACTTACGCCACGATAAAAATTATGCCGACTTCCATTTCTAGTGAGGTATTGAAGGAACAGCTCAAAAAGACCTTTGGTTTTAGTCAGTTCCGGGGTGAGCAAGAAGCCATCATTCGCAATACGATAGATGGCCAAAACAGTTTCGTTTTAATGCCGACAGGTGCCGGCAAATCACTTTGTTATCAATTGCCGGCCATAGTGATGCCAGGAACGGCCATCGTCATTTCGCCACTTATTGCATTGATGAAGAATCAGGTTGACCAAATGCTAGCTTTTGGTATCAATGCGCAATTCTTGAACTCCTCGTTGAGTCGAGCAGAAATTAATCGTGTCAAAGCAGAGGTCATAAGCGGCAGTGTTAAATTACTCTACATCGCTCCTGAATCACTGAATAAACAAGAAAATCTCAATTTCTTACAGCAAGCAAATATATCTTTTGTCGCTATCGATGAAGCACATTGTATCTCAGAATGGGGACATGATTTCCGACCAGAATATCGGAAGATTCGGAACATCATCGAATCGATTGACACGAAATTACCCATTATTGCACTAACGGCCACAGCTACACCCAAAGTGCAGCAGGATATTCAAAAGACATTAAATTTAGAGGATGCAACCGTATTCAAATCTTCCTTTAATCGGAAGAACTTGTATTATGAGATACGTTCGAAAAAAGATATTGACAAGCAATTAATCCGCTACATCAAAAGCCATACTGGCAAAGCTGGGATTATCTATTGCTTGAGCAGAAAGCGCGTGGAAGAGGTATCCGAATTACTAGGCGTCAATGGAATTAAAGCCCTTCCTTACCACGCAGGACTAGATCCTCAAGTTCGCATGTCGAACCAAGAAGCTTTTTTGAATGAAGAGGTTGAGGTAATGGTCGCGACAATTGCGTTTGGCATGGGGATTGATAAACCGGATGTTCGTTTTGTCATTCACTATGACGCCCCGAAATCTTTGGAAGGTTATTATCAAGAAACGGGACGGGCGGGTCGTGACGGTTTGGATGGAACTTGCATTTTGTTTTATACCTACGATGATATATTAAAACTAGATAAGTTCAATAAAGACAAAGCGGTTTCTGAAAAGGAAAATGCCAAAATTCTATTGAGCGAAATGGTTTATTATGCCAATTTGGGCGTTTGCCGTAGAAAGCAACTCTTAAGCTACTTTGGCGAACACATGGGAGAAAATTGTGGTTTTTGTGACAATTGCATGCACCCTACGCCTACTTTCAAAGCGGAACAAGAAGTATCCTTGGTACTCGAAGCGATCAAACAAACAGGCGAAAAATTTGATGCAGAACACATTGCGGATGTATTGGAAGGGAAAACAAATCAATACACACAAAGCTATGAGCATGAAAAACTTGCGGTTTTCGGGAAGGGAAAAACGGTTTCTTGGGCCATCTCCGATGAAGATGATGAAGATGACGAGGACGATGAGGATGTAGATGGCGAAGAGCAAGCACCCAAAAAACAAAAGCTACGCAAAAAGAAAAAAGAAGTCAATCCGGAAGATGAGAAATCGCCTTGGATTTCATTCATAAAGCAGGTTGTTATTTCCGATTTGTTGACCAAAGACATCGAAAATTACGGAGTTCTGCGTCTAAGTGAAAAGGGAGAGGTGTTTTTAAAAGACCCACACCCATTAACATTTTCTCGCGACCATGATTACGAACAAGAAGCAATCACGGCAGAGAATGATGAAGAAAATGCAGCGGTAGGAACAAAGGCTTATGATGATGCACTCTTTGAGATTTTAAAAAATCTACGCAAAAAGGTTGCCAAGGAAAAAAACTTGCCTCCTTATGTGATTTTTCAAGATCCATCTTTAGAGGAAATGGCAACAACCTACCCTACTACGCAGGAAGAAATGGCGCAGATCAATGGCGTGGGAATGGGGAAAGTCGTGAAATTTGGGAAACAATTCTTGGACGCGATCATCCGTTATGTAGAGGAGAACGAGATTGAAACAGCGAAAGAGGTCGTCGTAAAATC
>DKIP01000058.1:44082-90134 GCA_002454335.1 Cytophagaceae bacterium UBA6715
GAACAAAAAGAATTATCAATGGCCGAGTTGATCGAGGAAATAGAAGCGATTTGTTATTCGGGAACTAAATTGAATTTAGATTACTTTATTAATCAAGTCATTGAACCTGATAAACAGGAAGAAATCTACGACTATTTCATGTCGGCAGATACAGATAACATCACACAGGCCTTGGATGAATGTAATATTGAGGATGTGAGTGAAGAGGAGTTGCGTTTAATGCGCATTAAGTTTTTGAGTGAATTAGCCAATTAATAAAACAGATGAATGTATTAATTATCGGGTCTGGGGGTCGTGAACATGCTTTTGCGTGGAAGATAGCTCAAAGCCCATTACTAAGTAGTTTATTTATCGCTCCTGGAAATCCTGGTACAGCGAAATTAGGTACCAATTTAGCTATCGGAGTGGCAGATTTAGTCGGCATTGCGCAAGCAATTCGGGAACATCAAATCGATTTAGTTGTTGTAGGCCCTGAGGAGCCCTTGGTGAAAGGTGTTCGGGATTACATTGAGTCACAAGAAGACCTAAAACATGTAGGAATTGTGGGGCCAGGTGCTGAGGGAGCGCAACTAGAGGGTAGCAAAGACTTTTCAAAAAATTTTATGCATCGCCATGGTGTTCCAACAGCTGCCTCACAGACCTTTACGAAGGAAAACATAGACGCTGGTTTGGCCTATTTAGATACACAATCTTTGCCGATTGTCTTAAAAGCTGATGGCTTAGCTGCTGGGAAAGGGGTAATTATTGCCTTGACACTTGAGGAAGCTAAAACAGCTTTACGTGAAATGCTATTGGACTCCAAATTTGGAGCTGCGTCGGACAAAGTAGTCATTGAGCAATTTTTACGCGGAATTGAATTATCCGTTTTCGTGCTAACTGATGGCGAAAATTATGTTGTATTGCCTGAAGCGAAAGACTATAAACGCATTGGCGAAAACGATGAAGGGTTGAATACCGGTGGAATGGGAGCCGTTTCTCCCGTACCATTTGCGACGGCTTCTTTCATGGAACATGTCGATAACAAAGTGATTAAGCCTACGCTAGCAGGATTAAAAGCGGATGGCATTAAATACCAAGGTTTCATCTTTATTGGTTTAATGAACCATGAGGGCGAACCTTATGTCATTGAATACAATGCACGTATGGGAGACCCTGAAACGGAGGTAGTATTACCTAGAATCGATTCAGATTTCTTATCTTTGCTACTTGCGGCTGCCAAAGGCACATTGAACAAAGAGAAAATTGAAATCTCAGAGCAATATGCCGTTACAACCATGGTTGTCGCAGGTGGATACCCCGAAGATTACCGAAAAGGAGATGCCATCACAGGATTAGACCAAGTAAAAGACGCGCATATTTTCCAAGCAGGAACGCGCGAAGAAGGAGGCCAACTCCTAACAAGTGGCGGTCGGGTGATCGCCCTAACTGGAACTTCGAATACCCTGGAAAAAGCAATTCAAAAGTCACAAAAGGCTGCACTTGCCATCCAGTTCGAAGGTAAAAACTTTAGAAGAGATATTGGCTTAGACGTCCTCCGGTATAAAGGATAATTAGCTAATCAAGCATATATTATGGCATGTAAATCGTGTTCAACGGGTTCTTGTGGATCCAAAGGTGTATCAGGCGAAGTCGCAGGCTGCCAAAGCAACGGGGGGTGCGGCTCAGGTGGCTGCAATAAAATGAATGTCTTTGATTGGCTTTCCGACTTAGACGTACCACAATTTCAGCGTTTTCATGTTGTAGAGGTAAAGTTCAAAGGGGGGCGTAAGGAGTATTTCCGCAATACACACAAGCTCGAACTTCATACAGGTGATGCCGTGATGATTGAGTCGAGCACTGGAATTCACCTCGGAATCGTTTCGCTTCAAGGGGAATTAGTTCGCTTGCAATTATTGAAAAAAAGCATCAAAGACGATGATAATTTAAAGTCAATTGTCCGCATAGCCACCGAAAAAGACCTCGAAAAACACGAGCAAATGATTGCGCGTGATATGCCCACGATGTACCGTGGCAGACAAATCATCGGAGATTTAAAGTTGAACATGAAACTGTCTGACGTTGAATTTCAGTCGGACGGGACAAAAGCTGTGTTTTACTATTCCTCAGACGACCGTGTCGATTTCCGAGAATTGATTAAACTCTTGGCAACGGAGTTCAAAGTACGTGTGGAAATGAAACAAATTTCCTTGCGTCAAGAAGCGGGCAGATTGGGGGGCATTGGGGTTTGTGGACGCGAACTGTGTTGTTCAACTTGGTTAACTGACTTTAAGAACGTAACAACCTCAGCTGCTCGTTATCAAAATTTATCGTTAAATCCAGTCAAATTGAGCGGACAATGCGGCCGATTAAAATGCTGCTTGAATTATGAATTAGAGACTTACATGGATGCGTTAAAAGGCATTCCAACGATTGAAGGTCGCTTAAAGACAAAGAAGGGAGATGCCATTCTTCAAAAGACGGATATTTTCAAGCGGATGATGTGGTTTGGTATTGTAGGTGAAGAGTCCATTTGGATTCCCGTAAGTTGTGATCGTGTCGCAGAAATCATTGAATTAAATAAGCAAGGTATTATTCCGGAATCCTTCTCGGATTTGAATCCAGATGCACCCATTGTAGAAAAACCAACGCTTTCAGAATTGAACTCTGATTTAGAGCGTATGGATAAGAAATACGGTGGCAAAAAACCGGCAAACAAATCCGGAAATAACCGTGGCGGTCGTGACCGTTTTGATAACAGAGGACCACGAGAAAACCGAGGACCAAGACCGGAAGGCCGTGAAAATCCACGTGGCTCACGGCCAGATAATCGTGGCTTGAAATCAGCAAACCAAGTCAAAGAAGGTGAGGCAAATCGTGGCCCACGTCCAGATAATCGCGGCCCGAAACCACAACAAGAGCGAAAACCTAGACCTGAACAAGGGCCTAAGCCAGAAGGGACAGCACCTGTAGGTGATGGAGAAAACGCCACACCGAAACCATTTAAGAAGAAGTTTAAGAAGAAATTTAAGCCCCGTCCACCGCGTGAAGGAGGCTCTTCTGAAGGGCCCACAGCACAATAAGCTATGTATCACAAGCGTATTATCCTTTTCATGATGGCTTGCTTCGCATTTGCTTGCCAAAACGATACCTTGGTTGACCAAACCATTTCCTTATCAGAATATGGTTGGCTTCAAAAAAATAAGATCTTAATTGATTTTCATGTATCCGATACAAGTAAAGCCTATGATGTTCGAGTAGCTTTGCGGCAATCAAACGAATATCCTTATTATAACCTCTATTTCATCCCCAAAATTATCGATTCCAATGGTTTCGTACTAAAACGTGCATTTGCGGAAGCGTTTCTGTATGATGCAAAAACAGGGAAACCCAAAGGGAGTGGCCTTGGCGATATATATAGTCATCAATACACCCTATTCAAAGGGCTGAAGTTTACTAGGCCAGGGAGATATCAGGTTAGTTTAGAACAATATATGCGCACAGACACACTGAAAGGTGTTATTTCTGCAGGAGCATCCATCATTGAAACCCCAGCTAGCGATGGCCAAAATTGACGATATCGATAAACAGATTTTAGCCTTTTTGCATGAAGATGCATTTATGTCCAATAAGGAAATGGCATCGAGGCTGGGCTTAAGCGCCACACCCGTACATGAGCGAATTAAGCGCATGGAAAAAGATGGCGTTATCACAGGATATAAGGCAACGATTAATCCTAATAAATTAGGCAAATCGCTAACTGTTTTCTGTGATATTTCACTGAAAGAGCATGCCGCTGCTTACTTGAATCAATTTGAAACGGATGTCATGTCCCTTGTGGAAGTTCAAGAATGTTATTGTGTTTCCGGACACAGTGATTTTCTATTAAAGATTGTCGTTTCCGATATGGATGAATATCGAAATTTTATCCTCCATAAATTAGCGAGTATCAAAAACATTGGAAATGCGCAGAGCCACTTTGTAATGAACCAAATCCAAAACGAACAAATTTTACCTTGGTTAACCAATAAAACTGCCCAATAAACCTACAATTTAGGACAGCAAGATTCAGAAAAAAATGTAATTTGATACTCTTCTAAATCGAACATATAACCTATGAATAAATTAACTAAATCTATCGTCTCACTTGCTTCCATTTTACTAATCCTAGGACTCGCATTTTATCCGAAAATCAAACAAGCTATTTCTAAAGAACCCAACGAGGATGCAAAAAAAGAGAAAGGTGGACCTGGTGGAAAAGGGGGCGGAAAATCGGCTGTAGTAGTATCAGTCGTAAAGTTTACGCGCCTTGACGATATGTTGAATTCAACAGGTAGTATTTTGGCAAACGAAGAAGTAGAAATTCGCTCAGAAATAGCCGGCCGTATAATCCAATTAAATATCAAAGAAGGGGATGCCGTTCAAAAGGGTACGGTCCTATTTCGTATCAATGATGATGATTTACAGGCTCGGTTACGCAAATTAGGCTTCAATAAAAAATTAGCGGAGGATAATGAGGCCCGTCAAAAAATCTTGTTACAAAAAGAAGCAATCTCCCAACGGGAATATGATATTGCAGTTAACTCAGTCAATACCATTGAAGCCGATATCGAAGATTTGAAAGCTCAAATCATCAAAACAACCGTTAAAGCGCCATTCGCTGGAACAATTGGTTTCCGTTATGTGAGTTTAGGAAGTTACATCTCCCCTACAACTAGAATTGCAACCTTAACGAATACTAATCCGGCAAAAATCGAATTCTCAATTCCAGCGAAATACGCAACTGCTATTCGGAAAGGAAGTACTGTAGAATTCCAAACGGAAAATGAAGACAGAACCTTCATTGGTAAAGTTTATGCGATTGATCCGAAAATCGATCCTTTAACGAGAACGTTGCAAATTCGTGCCTTAGCAGCAAATCCGGGTAACCAATTGGTTCCAGGAGCTTTTGCAAAGGTCAATTTGATTTTAAAATCAAAGGGAAGTGCAATTCTTATTCCCACAGAAGCCGTTATCCCCGAAGCATCTGGGAACAAAGTATTCATCGTAAAACAAGGAAAATCAGTCCCTGTAAAAGTGAAACTCGGAAATCGTGGCGAGAAAAATGTTGAAATTTTATCAGGACTCTCCATTGGTGATACCTTAATCACAAATGGCGTAATCCAAGTAAAACCCGATGGCGAAGTTGAAATTAAAGAAGTCGTAGAATAAAGGATTTATGGCGTCCATCTACCTGAGTAAGTCCTTATGGGAATACAAATTCCGTAAACTAAGCTATTGGTTTTCGGCATGTATTTCCTATGCCCAACTTCACCTTAGTGTACGCCTAGCTCGAATTTCCCAACCCGTTGTTGGGATTTTATTAGCTGAGCATTTAGGCGACATTGTAGCCGCGGAACCAATTATTGCTGCATTGCGAATTAAGCATCCGAAGGCTCGTATCGTTTGGATTGCTAAAGGTCTCTACCAAGGACTATTAGAGAAGCATCCCCATATTGACCAAGTTATTATCGAAAATTCTATTTTAGCAAGTTCTTGGATATGCCAACATTCCCCGTTCACGCACTTTTATAATTTGCACATGAACGAATTACGTTTGGATCCCTATTTCAAGTTTAGCCTTTTCAATAAACAAGCTGAAAAAATCGGGTTAACTAAGCATAATTATTACGAACGGGGTAATTTGTTGAAAGGTATTTTCGACCTGTGTGATATCCCCTATCGAGAATCTTTACAACCTAAATTGTATTTGGGGAAAGAAAAATCATGGGATTTACCAGCAAAATACTGGGTGATACATCGGAAATCAAATGGTGCCGACCGTGAATGGCAGGACAAGCATTGGATTGCCTTAATTGACCAAGTAATAGCGACTTATGATATTTCCATCGTAGAAGTAGGGGCATCTGATGGCTTAGCCATAAAGCATCCAAAATTCATTTCGATGGTTGGGAAAACAAGTGTCGTTGAAATGGCCAATATTATCTCAGAAGCTCAGTTTTTCATAGGGATTGATTCAGGTCCGGCTCACATTGCCAATGCATATGAAATCCCGGGTCTCCTATTGCTGGGAACATACAAAAACTTTAAAAACCACATGCCCTTTTCAGGTTCATATGAACAAGGTCGCGCGATGATTTATCATAATCCAGCAGGTTCGTCGGCCGGCATTCCATTTGAAACTGTTTGGCAGCAACTAAGTAACTTAAAACCAATTCCTGCAACGCAATTGGCCTAAACCTATTCAATATTATGGCATCCTTATCAGACATTAGCATTAAACGCCCTGTACTTTCGATCGTCATGTCTGTGACGATTATCGTATTTGGTTTAATTGGATATTCCTATTTGGGCATTCGTGAATACCCATCGGTTGACCCGCCCGTCGTAACCGTTCAAACGAGTTATACAGGTGCGAACGCAGATATTATTGAGTCCCAAATTACGGAGCCATTGGAGGAATCTATCAATGGAATTGCTGGGATTAAGACGCTCTCAAGTTCGAGTCGGGATGGCCGCTCTAACATCACCGTTGAATTTGACCTAGCAGTCAATATTGAAGATGCGGCCAACGATGTACGTGACCGTGTTTCTCGTTCGATGGCATTATTGCCCAAAGATGTGGACCCCCCCGTTGTTTCCAAAGCAGATGCGGATTCCAATCCCATTTACAATTTAAATATTTATTCAAGCACCCGGGATTTATTAAGCCTTAATGAGATTGCCACGCGAAACGTAAAAGAAAAATTACAGACCATTCCAGGCGTAAGTTCCGTTCAAATGTGGGGCGAAAAGAAATACGCGATGCGCTTGCATATAGACCCAGAACGTTTGGCATCATTCCGATTGACAGCACCTGATATTGTTAATGCCCTGACAAAACAAAACATTGAACTTCCCTCTGGAAGTATTGAGGGGAATAACACCGAATTAACGGTTCGGACACAAGGTCGTATGACCTCTGTGGAGGACTTCAATAACTTGATTATCCGCGAGGAAGGCGATCGTTCTGTTAAATTTTCAGACGTAGGAAATGCAGAACTAGCACCTGAAAACGAAAAGACATTCTTTAAGCGTGACATGGTACCGATGATTTCGATTGCGGTAATCCCCCAACCAGGGTCAAACCAAATTGAAATTGTCGATCAAATCCATCAAAAATTCAAGCAGATTCAAACAACCATCCCAAGTGATGTAATTTTGAAAGAAGGATTCGATAACACAAAATATGTACGTAAATCAATTGAAGAGGTAGAAGAAACGATTCTAACTGCGATTTTGCTTGTAACAATTGTCATCTTCTTGTTCTTGCGCGATTGGCGTTCGACTATCATTCCGTTGACAGCCATTCCTGTTTCCTTGATTGGGGTATTCTTCTTTATGTATTTAGCTGGATTCTCCGTAAATGTACTAACCTTACTCGGAATTGTTCTCTCAATCGGTCTTGTTGTGGATGATGCAATTGTGGTATTAGAAAACATCTACACGAAAATTGAAGAAGGCCTTTCCCCATGGGAAGCCGCATTAGCGGGTTCGAAAGAAATCTATTTTGCTGTCATCTCAACAACTGTAACGCTAGCAGCAGTATTCTTACCTGTAATATTCTTGCAGGGTATAACCGGACAGTTGTTCCGTGAATTTGGTATCGTCGTAGCAGGTTCAGTCATTATTTCTGCCTTTGTTTCATTGACCCTAACACCAATGCTAAGCTCCAAATTATTAAAGGGAGGACATAGCAAACCCTGGTTTTATAATGTAACGGAGCCCTTTTTCACCTGGATGACCACGGCCTACGAAAATTCACTGAATTCGTTCTTACGTGTTCGTTGGCTTGCTTGGGTCGTAATGATTGGATTAATTGGGGTGATTTATTCCTTATTCAAAACGGGAGCCATCCCCTCTGAACTAGCACCTTTAGAGGATAGAGGCCAAATGCGTATCAGTGCAACGGCACCTGAAGGCGCAACCTTTGACTATATGTTGAACTTCACAGATGAGTTTACTCAATTCATCATGAAGGAAATACCAGAAAAAGAACGGAATGCAATTTATACCATCACATCACCTGGATTCGGAAATGCCGGCTCAAACTCGGGTATGATTCGCGTATTGCTAAGCGATTCGAATGCGCGTAGAAGCCAACAAGCGATTGTGGATGCACTACAACCGAAGGTTAAAAAATTCTCAGGTGCAAAGACGATTGTTATTCAGGAGCCAACGCTACAAACGGGCCAACGAGGTGGCGGTGGTTTGCCCGTGGCTTTCGTCGTACAGGCCCCCAACTTTGAGAAGTTGAAGAAAATGATGCCACAATTCATGGCAAAGGTTCGCGACTCCCCCAAATTCGAGGTTTCTGATATAAATTTGAAATTCACGAAACCTGAATTACGCTTGGAAATTGATCGGGCGAAAGCTCAAAACTTAGGTGTATCCATCCAAGATGTGGCTCAAACCTTGCAATTGGGACTATCCGGAAGACGCTTTGGGTATTTCATCATGGATGGTAAACAATATCAAGTAATTGGCCAAATTAACCGCTCACTACGAAATGATGTAAATGACTTGAGGTCTCTATATGTTAAAAATAACCGGGGTGATTTAATTCAATTGGACAACATGGTCAAGATTACGGAGCAAAGTACGCCTCCACAATTATTCCGTTTCAATCGTTATTCTGCCGCCACAGTAACAGCCCAAATGGCGAAGGGAGTAACCTTGGGAGAAGCATTGGATGAAATGGATAAATTGGCGAAAGAGACTTTTGATGAGTCCTTCTCAACTGCCTATGACGGACAGAGTAAGCAATTCAAGGAGTCAAGTTCCTCTTTATTGTTTGCATTTGCCTTGGCGATTTTATTGATCTATTTAATCCTTTCGGCGCAATTCGAAAGCTTTATCGATCCATTTATTATCTTATTTACGGTACCATTGGCCGTGGCAGGAGCCTTGTTATCATTATGGGATTTCAGTCAAACGCTGAATATTTTCTCACAGATTGGAATCATTGTATTAATTGGTTTAGTAACCAAAAATGGTATCCTGATTGTGGAATTTGCCAACCAGAAAAAGGAAGGCGGATTAGCTAAATTGGATGCCGTAAAAAGTGCCGCTACGGCACGTTTCAGACCGATTATCATGACATCTTTGTGTACGATATTGGGTATTTTACCGATTGCCTTAGCATTAGGTTCAGGATCAACAAGCCGTGTTTCCATGGGTATTGCTGTAGTAGGCGGAATGTTGTTCTCTACGACCTTAACCCTTTATGTCATTCCTGCGATTTATAGTTACATGTCACGTAATCTGAAAACAACACATGTTGAATGATGCAATATGGATGCAACGAGCCCTCGACCTAGCCCAGCTAGGTGGAGGCTATGTTGTCCCTAATCCCTGGGTAGGTTGTGTTATTGTTCGTGACAACAAATTACTCGGAGAGGGCTTTCATGCTCAATACGGAGGTCCACATGCCGAAGTAAACGCATTTAAAGATATCCAAGATGCGCAAGGTGCAACGGCTTATGTTAGCTTGGAACCTTGTAGTCATACAGGCAAAACGCCTCCTTGTGCCGACTTATTAATCAGGCAGCAAGTATCCCGTGTAGTTATATGTAATTTAGACCCCAATCCACTCGTATCGGGTCAGGGTGTTGCTAAACTTGAAGCGGCTGGAATCGAAGTTCATATAGGCGTATTAGCACGTAAGGGGGAATTGATTAATCGTCGTTTTTTCTATTTCCACCGAAATCATAGACCCTATATCACGGTCAAATATGCGACTTCCGCTGACCAATTTATCGCACATCCGAATGGAGACGCTCACCTTTTTTCAAATCCAATAAGCCAACAGCTCGTGCATCGTTTACGCGCAGAACATCAAGCTATTTTAGTCGGCGTCAATACGGCTAATGCAGATAATCCAAGTCTGACAACACGTGTTTGGCCGGGTAATTCACCCATGCGATTTGTGTTAGATCCTCAAGCGCGCATGGATAAAAACCTTCACCTGTTACAAGATGAATTCCCAACCTACATATTCACGCATGAAGTAGCTAAATCCGAAGGGAATAAACACTGGATCGCCCTTGGCACTGAAAATTTCTTGCAAAAATTCATGGGTTACTGTGAGGAGAAGGCAATACAATCCATTTTAATCGAAGGTGGGACAAAGACCATTGAAGCGTTTATACGGGATGTCGAAGTACAAGAAATCATTCACATCGAATCAACTGAAGTCTTAGGTTCTGGGATTTCAGGGCCGCAAATCCACCCAGAGGAATCAGAGAGCTATAAACTTGGAACAGATAACCGGTGGAGCATTCAATTAGGCAAAGAAAATTTGGCCTAATAAATAGCAGTTCAGCGAGAGAATAATCGCTGAAACCACCCAAGCCAACCAGGTCATCCAGGTAGGATTCACAAATTTTCCCATCCGATTCGCATCACTCGTAAACCAAACTAAGGGAATCACAGCAAAACTTAATTGCATGGACAAAATGACCTGCGAAAGAATCAACAATTCATTAATATGCGACTCACCCCATATCCAGGTAACGAAAAAAGCAGGAAGAATAGCGATAAGCCGAGTGATTAAGCGTCTAATCCACGGCTTCATTTTCAAATCAATAAAACCTTCCATGACGATTTGGCCTGCTAATGTTCCGGTCACTGTCGCATTTTGACCCGAGGCTAATAAGGCCACCGCAAATAAGATACTTGCCCATTTTGTACCCATGACAGGATCCAACAATAAGAACGCATCTTGAATATCAGCAACATCTTGTCGGCCATTCCAATGAAAAGCCGCAGCTGCCAAAATCAGAATACTCGCATTAATGAAAAAGGCAAAGCTTAACGAAATTGTGGAATCCCAGGTTGCGTATTTAATCGCTTTTCCCCGATCGGTATCATTCTGCTCAAAAGCCCGGGTCTGAACAATGCTTGAGTGTAAATAGAGGTTATGCGGCATAACCGTTGCCCCTAATATACCGATCGCCACATACAATTGATGTTCATCCATAACAATGCTCGATTGTGGAATTAATCCACTCAAAACATGCGATACAGTTGGCTGGGCCACCCAAATTTCATAGCCAAAACACAAGGTAATCACGGCCAACAAGGCCATGACAATAGATTCCAAAACGCGAAAACCGCGATTCTGAAAATAAAGAATTAAAAATACATCGAGAATGGTGATGAGAATACCTGCCAGAATCGGAATGTCAAACAGTAAATGTAAGGCAAGTGCCGAACCAATCACCTCCGCCAAATCGCAAGCAGCAATGGCTAATTCACAAATAATCCAAAGGAAATAAACGACAGGTTTTGAAAATGAATCGCCACAAGCTTGAGCTAAATCGCGCCCCGTTGCCACTCCTAATTTCAATGCCAAATGCTGCAATAGAATGGCAAATAAACTCGAGACAAGAATAACGGATAAAAGCGTGTAGCCAAACTGAGCCCCCCCCGCTAAATCGGTTGCCCAATTCCCTGGATCCATATATCCCACGGCGACCATAAAACCAGGACCGATAAACGCACGCAAGTTCTTCCAGAATCCCCCACTTTGCGGGATAGGAATGGAAGCAAAAACCTCACTAAGTGAGTTCTCTTGTTTTGATTTGCGCCTAGCGTTCGTCATTATTCAATTTTAACATCCAAATATACAAGAATAATGACGATTCAAAAATATTTTTTAGTTGGGCCTAAAAAATAAATAAATCAAATAAATGCTTATTTTTGACAACTAAATTTCGTTCAATGTCCACTTCCTTTGCAGAAGAGAATTATTTAAAAATTATCTATCGCCTTTCAGAAGGCCATGATGAGGACATTTCAACCAATGCAGTGGCAGAATTAACGCAGACAAAAGCGGCTTCAGTAACTGACATGCTTCGAAAACTCGCTGAAAAAGGTTGGGTAAATTATCAAAAATATCAAGGCGTTCGTTTAAGCCCTGCGGGCGAAAAGATTGCGTTAGGAATTGTGCGTAAACATCGACTTTGGGAGGTATTCCTTGTAGAAAAGATGGGCTTCAACTGGGATGAGGTGCATGAAATCGCAGAACAGCTTGAACACATTGAATCTGATTCGCTTATTGATAAGTTAGATGAATTCCTCGAGTTTCCTAAAACAGATCCGCATGGAGACCCTATACCAACTAAAAATGGGGTGATGCCTGAGTTAGGCTATTTGCATCTGTCTGATATCAAAGCTGATAAGCGATGTGTTTTAATGGGTGTAGCGAAGGATTCCGCTATTTTTTTACAGTTATTGACAAAAATGCAATTAAGTCTTGGAGCTACCTTGCACGTACTTGAAGTAAATGCATTCGATCGTTCGATTTCTGTGTCGATAGACAATGCTCCTGCTGTCTTCATTAGTCATGAAGTAGCGAAAAACATCTTGGTCAAATTAGCTTAATAAATCCAAGACTTCGTCCTCACTTAAATTACGCAAGATACTTTCGTCGGAAGTAACCAATTCATTTGCTAAGTCCAATTTGCGTTGTTGCAGGGATAAGATTTTCTCCTCAACCGTCTCTTTTGAGATAAATTTATAGGTAAATACAGTCTTCTTTTGACCTATCCGGTGCGCACGGTCAATGGCTTGCGCCTCCGCAGCAGGATTCCACCATGGATCTAATAAAAAGACGTAATCCGCAGCAGTCAAGTTCAAGCCCACTCCACCTGCTTTTAATGAAATCAAAAAAACCGACTGACCATCATCCTTCTGGAAACTCTCTACCTGACCTTTCCGATCAGAAGTACTTCCATCCAAATATGCATAATCAATTCCTCGCTCATCCAAAGCCTTGCGAATCAATCCCAAATGCTGAACAAACTGGCTAAATATTAAGACTTTGTGATGTTGCTCGAGTACGGTCTCCAACTTCTCTAAAACCGCTTCCATCTTACCCGATTCCCCTTCAAATCCTTCCTCGCACAAGGCTGGGTGGTTGGCCAATTGACGAAGCTTTGTCAAACCTTGCAATACGGAGAACCTTGATTTCTGCAAACCTTCGTCTTTGATTTGCTTCAATAAAACATCCCGATAGAAGGACTTCGTTTTATCGTAAAGTCGTTCTTGTTCCTCAGACATCGTGCAATAGGTAATGGACTCCATTTTTTCAGGTAAATCCGCTGCCACTTGTCTTTTTTCACGACGCAATAAATAGGGCTTAATTAAGAAGTATAAGCGTTTTTTCTGATCACCATCCGCTTTCTTCTCGATGGGAATCTGAAAATGATCCTTGAAATAGCGTTGTGTTCCCAACAAACCCGTATTAACAAAATTCATTTGAGACCACAAGTCCATCGTTGAATTCTCCAATGGTGTACCCGTCATCACTAAACGGAACTTCGCATTCAATTTTTGAACAGCCTTTGTGATGTTCGCCAATGGATTTTTAATCGCTTGCGACTCATCCAAAATCACGTAACTAAATGCTTGCTTCTCGAACCAATCAATGTCGGAACGAACCATTCCAAACGAACATAAAATCAAATCTATCTTGCCAATTTGCGCTTGCAATTTCTCCCGTTGGGGTCCACTGTAAACCAAAACACGCAATTGTGGAGTAAACTTTTTGGCCTCCATCTCCCAGTTATACAACAAGGAGGTTGGCATCACCAACAAAGATGGCAAAGTCTCGCCTTGCTCTTTTAAACTCTGTAATAAGCAAAGCGTCTGAACCGTTTTACCGAGTCCCATGTCATCGGCTAAACAGGCACCTAATCCCGCTGCCTGACGCGTACGCATCCAACGGTATCCTTCTAATTGGTAGGGACGTAATGTTCCTTTGAAGTTTTTCGGAACCGGAAACTCTTTTGTTTCGAGTTTGAGATCGTTAAGTGTTTTGGTGCGTAAATTCGTTTTCACCAATTCCTGATTTTCCCATTCTTGGATCAATTGGAAGTGTTGGCGACGTAAGAATACGCCATCTTCCCCTGGGCGAGTTTCTGAGAAATAAAATAAATCTTGATAATCGTGGAACCAATTATCGGGAATGATTGCTATCGATCCATCAGGAAGATGGAACTCTTTCTTTTTCTGGAGAATTAATTGGCGAATTTTCAGGAATGGAATTTGGAAACTACCAAACGAAATCACCGCCTGCACATCAAACCAATCCAGTTTTTCACCGATACGAATCTTGATCTCAGGTTTTCCTAAGAAATACCTAGGCGCAGATCCATCGCCTTTAAACTGTACTGAGAAAGCACCCTGATCTAAATCTTGTTTATGCGCCGTGAGCCATTGAACTGCATCCGAACGCGAAATCGTTGCACGGCCATCTGCTTCCATGGGTAATCCCATTGACTTTAACGCTTGAAAAGCACGCTTTTCCTTGGTCAGCGAACGCATGATTTTTTGAAAAGCATAACTGTCGCCCTTTTTCTCGAAAAGGACATTGGCCTCTGCCGAAAGTCCGTCCCAAGGGAAACGGTTATTGCCGTATTGAAACGAAAGGACAAATTGCCAACGGTCCGCAGCTTCTAAGGCTTTTTTGGCAGATACTTTTTCCTCCTCATCCAGCTTAGGGGTTATCGGCCCGTAAGACAATAAATACTGGCAATTCTTCTCGGTATTCGTGATTTCAAAGCCTTTGGCATGTACGGGGTAACGCGCAACCATGGCTTTAACGAATTTCCGGAAATAATCTTCTTCCATGTTTCGCGGGATAACCACGAATTTTTTATTCAAAAAGGCACGTAACTTCTTGCCTTCTAATTGCGGTTTGAAATGATAAAGCTTTTGATTCAGCAACATCCAAGCCGGTTCGTCACAAAGAATCAGCGCATCCTTGTATTGAAACTCAAGCTTGTTTCCTTTGTATTTTAACGTTGGGAAGTAATGTGTATTCTCTTCATTTCGCATGAAATGAAAAAGTACCTCAACGGCTTCCGACTGAATCTCGACTGATTGACGCATCGGATTTCCATCATTTCCCATGATGAAAAGCGTTTTATCAGGGCAAATCAATTCAAAAATCTGTGCGCGGCGCTTTTCAACGACGGCATGTACCGCTTCTTGTATCTCCTTCTCCCCTTTTTCTGCATCAAAGGTTTTTAAGTAAAATTCTTCCATGGTCTTACGCTTGGAAGTATTGAACTTTTCAAAAATTGCCGCAGGTTTCATTCCCTCAACTAATTTCACGGCAGCCTCATCCCGCTCATCTAATCCATGGGCAAACTCATGAAAATTGCGGGTCGTCAATGTTTGATACTCCCACGTCAATTGCCCTTTGTCATTCAACTGAACAACAAAAACCTCAAACAAATAACCGAGGCATTCGTGTGACAATAAGGAATAAACAACCTGAAAAGGTTTGTTTGGAGAGATCTTCATGTAGCTAGTAGAAACCCAATTTCGCGAGTTCCATGAGTAAAACCTTCAAAAATAAGGTTTTTTCACGAAATAATACACAAAAACCAGAAATTATACGCTTAGTTCTTACAAAGAAGGAGGCAAGCCCAATTACGCAAATTTGTTTCAGCCTCTAATTTTAATCCTAAGGGTTGGGCTGCTTGAATTAAAAAAGGAATATCTTCGGTATAGAAGCCGCTCAACAACAAAATGCCTCCAGATTTTAAACGTAAAACATATTCAGCCAACTCATTCAACAAGATATTACGATTGATATTCGCCAAGACGACATCGTAAACCGTGAAAGGCTCATCCCGTATTGTCCCTTCCTGAAAAGTTGCCGACTCGCAATTATTCAATGCGGCATTCTCAATCGAATTTTCTACGGACCAAGGATCAATGTCGAATCCATGCACACGTGAAGCTCCGAGTTTCAAGGCAATAAAAGCTAATATTCCTGTTCCTGTACCTACATCCAACACCGATTTCCCTGCTAACGAAATCTCTAACATCGCTTGCACCATCAAAGTCGTCGTTTCGTGATGTCCAGTACCAAAAGACATTTTGGGATTAATAACAATATCCATCTCCACGCTCGGATCCGGTTCATGAAAACTTGCTCGAATATGTACCTTATCCGAAATTCGGATTGGGTCATAATTGGTTTCCCAAACAGCATTCCAATTTTGCTTTTCGATTTCAGCCTCTACCACATCGATCGGGCCCAAAAAACGATAGCGCTCAATAATTTCATGTGCTGCAGCTGAATCATAAACATCCATAGGGCAATAAGCATTGATTCCAGAGGCAGTATCTTCAAATATATCAAAACCTATTTCACCAAACTCTGCCATCAAAATATCTGTAATCTCGACAGCCGCCGAAATGGATAATTGCTTAGTCGCCATATGATGAGTTTATTTATTGCGTAATTGTTTTCGAATCTTTTTTACCGAAAACCGAGAAATGAATGTAACGCTTTGGCTGCGTGCGGAAATCGATAAGCAACTTATCTAAATCCAATAAGGATTTATTCAAGCCATTATACAAAGAATCACTTGTCAATAACTTCCCTGCGCTGCCATGTCCTTGTTCAAGCTTCGTCACAATCTTCTGAAGAGACTGAATTGCTTTTCCCGCCTCTTGTAAGGTTTGACCTATACGAACAGCTTGCAAAGAGTCTGCGACCGAATTGAATTTCGTCAACAAGGGTTTCAATTGCTTTTCGGTTTCTGTTAAGCTTTGCGTCAATGATTTCATATTCGCTGTAATTTGCTTAACGTTTGCCTTATTATCGCTCACGAGTTCCGTCACAGAACCATTGATGTTGGTCACCGCGGAATTCGAATTCTTAATTAACTCATTTAAATGCGTCCCTGTATGTTCGAATTTAAGACTAATTTTACGGAAGGAAATAAGGAGCGAATCAGCATTAGACAAAACAGGTAACGCACGCTCTTTTAAAAGTGCAGAAAGTCCTTTCTCTGTGGTTCCTTGAATGATACTTTCCGTAGGCAATGACCCTTTGCCCAATAATTCTAACCGCATTACTTTACCACCCAACAAAGCTCCATCAGACAGGACAACAAGCGTTTTATCAGGTAGAATTAAGTCTTTGTTGATACGTAACGTAACCTTGATTTTATTCCCATTTTCTGGCAAAAGCTCTACTTTTTTAACCTTACCTACCTCGATACCATTCAAAAGCACTTGATTGGAAGGCGTCAAACCATCGACATTATCGTAGGTTACATAATAGATTTTGGAAGATGAAAACACATCATTCCCCTTTAGGAAGTTAAACCCAAAATAGAGGATCAGGAAGGCTATGAGGGCCAAAAAACCAACCTTTAATTCATTGCTTTGAAACATAATGGGTTTATTTTTCGATTTCGTCTTTATACTTTTTGAACGCTGTCGTAATGGCATCAGCGACTTCCGCTTGGCCTTTTTCAGAATTCAAATATTCCTCTTCGTTCGGATTTGTTAAGAATCCCGTTTCCACCAAAACACTAGGCATCGCAGTCCGCCAAATCACTAAAAAACCAGCTTGCTTGACCCCAAAACTCTTACGCTTGTATGTCTTAGAAAACTCATCTTCCACATGGGAAGCAAACTTAACCGAGTTAGCCATAAAGGCGCTTTGGTAATTTGCCATCATAATATGAGCCAAAGGCGAACTTGGATCAAACCCATTATAAGAAGTTTGATAATCTTTTTCTTGTAAGATTACTGAGTTTTCGCGTTTCGCTACGTTCAAATTTCCATCTGTTTTGTGAAGACCCATCGTGTAGGTTTCCGTCCCATAAGCCGATTTATTAACCGCAGCGTTGCAATGAACCGAAATAAATAAATCTGCTTTGTTGCGATTTGCTATATCCGCCCGTTCAAACAACTCAATGAATTCATCGGTTTCACGGGTATAAATCACCTTCATATCTGGGTATTCAGCTTTTAAACGTTTCCCCAATTCTAAGATTATTTTCAAGGTAACTTTCCCTTCTCTCGCTCCCGTAGGCCCCAAGCATCCTGGATCCTTCCCCCCATGTCCTGCATCAAGACAGACTGTTTTGATGAGATTCTTTTTAACAGATCGAGTGGGCTCAACCGTCGGCATGGTCGCCGAAATAATTGACAACGCAAGCCCAATAACAAAAATAACTCGGATGGAAGAAAACATTATTTTTAGATTATTACACTTAGGTACCACGCAATGATGTAATTTTGCAAATTCATTACAGAAGACAAATATAATTTTTAAATTCCATTTGGTAAAGAAATCCACATATTACCTTTTACTATGCTTTGGCCTATTCTGCGTCTTACCGACGATGAATGCCCAGCGGGTAATTTTGGCGGATTCAACGCAAAAGAATTTGGCTAAATCGGATAGCCTTGCTAAACAACAACAGGACCTCCAAACAACCGTTTTTTATTCTGCCGTGGATTCTACGGTCTTAGATGCCGACAAGCAAGTGGTTCACCTGTATGGAAATGCCAAGGTAAAATATGGGGATATTAGTCTCGAGTCGAGTTATATTCGATTGGATTGGGACAAAAATGAAGTATACGCGATTGGCAAATACGATTCTACATCGCACAAAATGAATGGCTTACCCGTGTTTACGCAGGGGGCCGACAAATACGATTCGGATGAGATACGCTATAATTTCAAGACGAAACGTGCGGCGATTAAGGGTATTGTAACGCAGCAAGGGGAAGGCTTTGTACAAGGAAAAACGGTCAAGAAGGACGAGGAGGACAATTTATATATCCGGAATGCCATTTATACAACCTGTAATTTAAGTCATCCTCACTTTCACATCAAGGCAAGTAAAATCAAAGTCGTAGGAAAAAAAGAAATCATTTCTGGTCCCTTCCATTTTGAACTAAATGACATTCCGTTGCCCATAGGTCTCCCCTTTGGTTTTTTCCCATATTCGCAGCCGAAAGAAGCCGGGAAATCGGGAATTTTAATCCCCACCTATGGGGAAGAACCATCTGGTAGGGGATTTTATTTACGCGAAGGTGGTTATTATTGGGCCGCGAGCGAACATATTGGCATCCGTTTTACGGGTCAAATTTATTCCAAAGGTGGCTGGGGACTAGGTGCAAATTCGCAATATAACAAACGATATCGTTACTCGGGAAGCTTTAATCTTGCATTCAATCGAAATTCAAATGGAGATGAATTTAATCCGACGAAACGAACAGACTTTGCGTTACAATGGTCGCATTCTCCACGGAGTTTAGGGAATTCAAGTTTCTCAGCATCTGTCAATATTGCATCGAATTCGTATAATCAATATAATAATTTCAACACCCAGCAATACCTTTCGAATACTATTGGCTCATCTATTCAATACACCAAGAACATCGGTCAAATATTTCGAAGTAGCATCAGTTTACGAATTAATCAGAATACCACGACGCGTATTTTTGACGCAGGAACAGAATTCAGCTTGGGATTAAATCAATTTCAACCCTTCAAAAGAAAATCAAGTGTGGGGGATCGGTTTATGGACCAATTTCGCATTGGACTAGACTTCTCTGGTGGTATTTCCCTAACAAATCAAATTGCAGACCCCTATACCCGCTACGAGTTTGATGTATATCCACGCTCGACCAACAGCCAGCGCGGAATTATTCAAAAACCATTTATCCCAACGAACGCAGACGACCTGCCTCCAGGTGTTGTGGCCGTAAATGCAAGCACCATTCCGATGTTATGGGAAAAAGCACAAACGAAATTTAATTATAGCCTTCCTATTTCGTTACCAAACATCAAGTTAAATCGGTATGTTAATATTACGCCAGGCATTTCGTGGTCGGGAAATATGTACACTCGTTCATACAAATACACCTACATAAAATCGGATTCGACCGTTCGAATCGATACCGTTGGGGGGCTACCTAAATTTAACTCCCAGATTTCGTTTTCTGCGAGTATGAATACGCGTGTTTTCGGAACGGCACGGTTTAAAAAAGGCCGCTTGGAAGCATTGAGACACACGATGGTTCCATCCATCAGTGTAAGTTACACACCCGATTATTCCGATCCCTCTTACGGATATTTTCAAGATGTACGAATCAACAACCGGAAATTCATCAATGCAGAAGGGGTGGAACAAGTGGGTGATATCCGGCGAATAAGTACATTTGACCCACGCATTTTATCGTATGGTGGTGCGTCTGGAGCCATTAGTTTTGGCATTCAAAATACGCTTGAAGCGAAGTTGAAAACCAAGTCGGACACTGCAACGAAGCAAAATGAAAAAATCAGTCTGATTGACAATTTCGGCATCAACGGAAGTTACAATCTCTTGGCCAAAGAATACCCCTTATCTAACATCGGCTTCAATGCAAATTCACGGGTAAAGGAATTTGATATCAACATTGGCGGAAGTTTGGATCCTTATTCATATGTACAAGATGCAGCCTTCTTTGATATGGGTCGCCGAACCAATGAATATATGTTCAGTAAGGGGGAAGGATTAGGAAGACTCCAGTCGTTTAATTTATCGATTGGTCGGCGATTTGCCCCAAGTACTGCAAAAAAACCGAAAGCGAGTGAGGTGGGCTCGGAAGCCCAACTCAAGCAAATAAACCGAAATATGGATGATTATGTCGATTGGAATGTGCCTTGGACATTTTCGTTTTCATATCAATTTAGTTATAACCGGATGGGCTTGGCAGATCCACAAAAAATCAGTGGACTTACATTTCAAGGAGACGTTAGTATCAGTGAAAAATGGAAATTTTCCGTGAGTTCGGGTTATGACTTTAAATATAATGGCTTGACTTATACAAATATGTCTGTGCACCGCGACCTGCATTGTTGGGAAATGAATTTCAATTGGACGCCTATCGCCAGCCCATTCTTTGGCCGGGCGAGTAACTACTCATTTGACTTGCGTGTGAAGTCAAGTTTACTACAAGATTTGAAAATCTCACGCCGCAGAAGCTTCTACGATAAGGGTGGTTTTTAATTCAATTTATCCTTGAAAGCCTTCAAGAATTTATCCATTTTGGGCTTGATGACAATCTGGCAATAAGGCTCCATACCGTTTTGATTGTAATAATCTTGGTGATAATCTTCGGCCGGATAAAAAGCGGATGCATGCGTAATTTCCGTTACAATGGGATTAGGAAACACCTGTTTAGCATTTAAGTTTTCTTTCCAAGATTCCGCTTGTTTCAATTGTTCTTCACTGTGCGCAAAAATCGCTGAACGATATTGCGTTCCTACATCAGCCCCTTGTCGGTTTAATGTTGTTGGGTCATGTGTTTGCCAAAAAACTTCTAGCAAAGTTTGGAAGGAAATGACTTTCGGGTCATAAGTAATTTGGCAAACTTCGGCATGACCCGTTAATCCTGAACACACCTCGCGATACGTAGGGTTTTTCAACTTACCTCCCATATAACCTGAAGTGACTGTGTGAACACCTTTTAAGCGCTGATAAACAGCCTCTACACACCAAAAGCATCCAGCTCCGAAAGTAATTGTATCCATTTTTGTCGTTGTCAAGTTGGTTGATGAAGCATTAGGTTTCGTTGAACTTCCGCACGAAATGTGAGCCAATGTGATGGAAACAAGTCCAATCAACGCAATATTTTTTAACAGCTTATTCATTTCAGTTTAAATTTAGCGTAGTTTTGCGCTCCGTTTTCAAGACTATAACGACAAAAATACATGAAAGGTTTTGAACAATCCATCGAAATAAATTGGACTGCCGCGTGGCAAGATAGCCGATTTCGTTGGCAATTGATACTAGCAATCGCTGTATTTGCCATCTTCCCTTGGAAAGCTGACGACTATTTTCAGTGGATTCAATTGCGAGAAGGAATCGTGATGCAGGATGTGATTTTGGCACATATTCCGGCAAAAAATGTTTCAATTCCCATCTTTGCAATTATTTATTTAAGTGTGGTATACCTGATAGTACGAATCATTCGGCAGCCAAAGCACTTTCTCTGGTTTGCGTGGGCTTTTAATATAGAAACTATTATTCGGTTCGCTAGTATCTATGGGGTGGCGCTCAACCCGCCGGAAGGTTTGGTTGATTTACATGATCCCATTGCTGAATTGTTTATCTATGGTGAAAACCTAGCGATTACGAAAGACCTATTCTTTTCTGGGCACACGGCTACGATGGTCTTTGTTTGTTATTTTCTCCCTAGACCAATTGAAAGGAAAATCGCGGTGATGTTAACGACTGTTTTGGGGTGTTTATTACTTATTCAGCACGTTCATTACAGCTTGGATATTTTAGCGGCCCCCATTGCAACATGGATTGCCATTCGAATTTCGAAACGTTTACTTAACTGATTGACCTCGCTTGGCTGATGTCGCCTTGACATCCAATTTTTCAAAAACGGAATTGTTTGAAATGTATTCGGGTATTATGTCTTTAATTTTAGCCACCAAATTATTGGTATCTCCAGCGCTTAACAATTGACCCATTTCTTGCATCTGTGATTCCATAAATGCATAACTAGGCGAGTTTACCTTTGCCACCAAAATCTTGGGATGATGTGTTGGCAGCGTATTTTCATCTGTATTCAACAATTCTTCATAGAGCTTTTCCCCAGGACGAAGTCCCGTGTACTTAATTTCGATATCACGATCTACCCGAAGACCACTCAGCGTGATCATTTTTTTGGCTAGATTGACAATCTTAACAGATTCTCCCATATCAAATACAAATACCTCACCCCCTTCACCCATGGTAGCCGCCTCTAGGACAAGTTCACAGGCCTCTGGAATAGTCATAAAATAACGGGTGATTTCTGGGTGTGTTACTGTAACGGGGCCACCGCGCTCAATCTGTTTTTTAAACAAAGGAATAACAGAGCCACTGGATCCTAAGACATTCCCAAAACGAGTAGCAATAAATTTCGTCCGAATCCCCTCTTTGCCGTTTAAAGATTGTGTATACATCTCTGCAAAACGCTTCGTTGCCCCCATCACATTGGTCGGATTAACCGCTTTATCCGTTGAAACCATGACGAACTTTTGCGCGCCATGTTCTGCCGCTAAATCTGCCAATACCTGTGTGCCAAGAATATTAACCTTAACTGCTTCATAGGGATTTTTTTCCATGAGTGGCACGTGTTTGTATGCCGCAGCATGAAAAACGATTGCCGGTTTATGCACTTTAAATATGGCGGATAATCGATTCTTATCTGTTACATCAGCAATCTTTACTACCAATTCCGTATTTGAAGGGATTACACTTGATAGCTCATATTCTAAATCAAAAAGTCCCGATTCAGATTGATCAATCAGGATAATTTTCGCCGGAAAATAAGCAATCAATTGGCGAACAATCTCGCTACCGATCGATCCCGCAGCTCCTGTCACCAACACGGATTTTGAATTAATTTCTTGACTAATTTGCTTGTTGTTCATCTGAATTTCTTCACGGCCCAACAAGTCTTCAATTTTGACATTATGAATTTGGTTTAACGCAAATTCTCCATTTACCCATTTGTCCACGGGAGGAAGAATTTTCACTACAACACCCCGGTCAAGAAACACATCGGAAATTTTTCGCTTAGCTTGAAGACCTATATTATTAATTGCCATGATGACCTGAAGTCCTTCGTAATGATCTACAAATTTTTCCATGGCTTCTGATAAGCTAAAAACACGAATACCTTCGATGGTCTTATCGATTTTAGAAGCATTATCGTCAATAAAACCCAACACTTGATAATTTACTCCACGGTCATTTTGAATGACATTTTTTGTCAACATGCCCGAATAACCGGCGCCATAGATTAATACCCCTACAGCTGGTTTAAATTCATTGATGAACGATTCGTAGAAAGACTTCACAAAAAAGCGAAGAGATACCATCAAGAATAGACAGATAAAAAAATCAATCGCTAAGATCGATAACGGAACATAAAGCAAGGTATTAATTCCCGTATAATAGCGTAGGCTTAACGAAAATAACCCAGCAATGGCGGTCCCTATAAAAACAGCTTTTAAAATCAACACAGCATCTTCGATACTGGTGTGCCGGATAATGCCCGTATAGGATTTAAACCAAAGGAATACCCCGAGGCGAATGACAAATAAAAAAACAAAATGAAATTGAAAACTATATAAGTCGATTTCGCTGTAGTGAAAATTCATCCGCAATAGGGTAGAAAGCGAAAATGAAAACATGACAATCAGCAAATCTATAGCAAGTACGAGCCATCTTGATAGAAAGCGATTCGAATACCTACGAATAAAAAGCGATTGTGTCATTAGTTAAGTGAATTACTACTACATACAAATTTACAAATAAAGCAATCCGAACGACGAGTTACTTAGCAAATGGCCATTTATTCCAAGCTATAGTTCTTCAACATGTCTACAATTGCTACCGGATCATTCCACATTAACACATCAATCATCGAAAGTCCAGGCTCAAAACATGCTGTCTTGCCTTGGCTGTAGGGAATGAGGACTGGCTTAATGAAAGACAATTCAACTCCATGGGAGGCAAAAAAATCCTTGTCATAGAGGCTTTGGCCATTGAATGCATTTATGTAATGCGTCGAACCTAAGCGCTTAGTCAAATGTATTAATCGTTCGGCTCTCCCTTCTGCCTGATTGTCGGGTAGCTGAGAGCTGTAGTGAAAACGTTTTTCCAAGCCCAAATATTGCCAAACCAGTTCAATACTTTTACCTGCTAATTCAGCCATACTTACAGGCTTTTGAGCAAAAAGTGTCTCAATGCGTGGCATTACTTGATCAAAATAAGGAGCCTTTTTATAGGCTGCTTGCAACTGAACAATCAACTTTGTTGGAAATTCAGGCCCCCAAGCAACATTTGATTCGCGAATCGTTTTATTTTGACTTTGCTTTTCTAGGGGAATCGTAAACAAGAATTCTTTGCCTTGCATGAGTATACGATTCCGATTAATCCATCCCTTTTTAATAAACATGACGTCATCATAAAACACAAAATCATCCACGGCTTGAACTAACTGAAAGTAGCCCAAGTAAGGGAAGAAATAAGGTTGCATGATCGCTACTGACATGGCTATTAATTAAAACCGGGTGCAGTCAAGTTCACAATTTGGTCTGATTTCATAACCATAACCTTTTCGTTTTTCAGGTCGGTCATGTAACCAATCGCTGTCACATCCGCGATTTTTTCCACTTTTTCAAAATCAGCTTGAGACACAGTAAAGACTAATTCATAGTCTTCACCCCCATTTAATGCAGCAGTTAATGGACTTAAATTAAATTCAGTCGCTGCCAAATATGTTTCATCATCAATCGGGATATTCTTTTCAAAGATACGTGCTCCTGTACCAGAGGCTTCACATAAATGTAGAATTTCCGCGGCTAATCCATCCGAACTATCAATCATCGAAGTAGGAACAACACCTAATTCACGTAATTCGTGAATGATGTCAAAACGAGCCGATGGCTTCAATTGGCGCAATACCACATAACTCTTATTGTCCAACTCGGGCTGCATGTCTGGATTTGCCAAAAACACTTGCTTCTCGCGTTCCAAGGACTGAAGTCCCATCAAGGCTCCTCCAAAATCCCCACTTACACAGATAACGTCATTGGGTTTCGCATTCGAACGTGTAACGACTTGAGTCGAGTCAACCACACCATTGGCGGTAACCGAAACAATCAATCCTTGTGGAGAAGCGGTTGTATCGCCACCTACTAGGTCAATTTGGTAATCTTCACAAGCAGATTTGACCCCAGCATATAATTCGTTAACAGCTTCAACCGAAAAACGATTACTTAAACCGATACCGACCATCACTTGCGTAGGAATGGCATTCATCGCAGCAATATCGGATACAGCAAGCGTCACAATTTTATATCCCAAATGCTGCAGCGGCGTATATGAAAGATCAAAATGAACACCTTCGATTAATAATTCTGTCGAAGTAACGGTTAATTGATTGGCGGCTTCCAATAAGGCTGCATCATCTCCAATGCCTAATTTTGTCCAACCTTGATGCTGCGCGAAAGGCGCTGCCAAGTGTTTGATCAAACCAAACTCCCCTAGCGTACCAATTTCTGTTCTCTTTCCCATATAATAAAAAAAAGCCGCCTCGCGAGACGGCTTATCAAGTGTCAAATTAATTAAGGGTTAACCAAAGCTAAGCTAACTTTTTTATTGCTTGCTTTGATATACGTTGTATTTGTTTCTAAGCTCAATGTAGAGGTCGTTGGCGTGCCAACGATATTAAACTCTAACGTTCCATTCGTTCCTGAAGGTGCCCCTTCCGAACTTGTTAAGCCGTTTAATGTAATTTTTTTATTGTCAGTTGACAAAGTATAAGTCCCTGTAAACTTCCGACCATCGAATTCCGTTAAGGATGCGGCGGTTGAACTTGTCAAATCCAATTTGAATTGTGAATAACCTGAAACTAAATTACTCGTAGCACCTTTCGTATATTGAGTTACACCGTCCCAAGAAGCGGTGTTTGCACTCCATGATTTACTGATTAATTGAGATACCGTGGGTTGAGGTGTAGGAGCAGGATCGGAACCTGAAGATGAGCCGCATGAGAGCAATTGAACACTTAATAAACAAACCAACAAGCCTTGAACGATTTTCATAAAATTCTTCCGTTTTACGTACATGTAAAATTAAAAATCTTTACTAAAAAAACGGTCTTTAATCCTTTTTATTTAGCTTCGTATTATAATCAAAGCATCCTTGTCAGTAGCATTAAATTCATACACTCGTTCTCAATTAGCCCTCAGAAATGGGCAAGACCGGCCAGAAATTTGGGTAGCATATCGTGGTTACATTTACGATATGACGAATTCCAAACTTTGGAAAAATGGAAAACACTATGAACATTGGGCTGGGCAAGATTTGACAGCAGAATTAGCTGACGCTCCACATAGTGAAAAAGTGTTTGAAAAATTCACCCCGATCGGCCTATTACAATGATACTATTAATTGAAAGTGGTTCGACCAAAACGGCTTGGCGTTATATTACGCAGGTAAACGAGGCTTTTGAAAGTTTCCAGTCGGCAGGCATCAATCCCTATTACCAAACAACAGACGAAATTCACGAAGCCCAAGCAGAAATGCTCCAAAAAATTCGTGGTATGAAGCTCCGCTTTGTCTACTATTTCGGGACGGGGATTACCGATGAATCAAAAAAAGATATGATTAGGGCCTTGTTAACACCCGTGATTGGGGAGGCCCAACTCCGTGTTCAAAATGACTTGGTGGCTGCAGGCTTATCGCTTTGTGGACAAACACCGGGTATTGCCTGCATCCTTGGGACAGGATCAAATTCCGGCTATTTTGATGA
This sequence comes from Cytophagaceae bacterium UBA6715, assembly GCA_002454335.1. Lineage (GTDB taxonomy): Bacteria > Bacteroidota > Bacteroidia > Cytophagales > Spirosomataceae > Aquirufa. Next base: position 71,236 of record DKIP01000058.1, read on the forward strand.
AGGCGAAATGCAGCATCAGGTTCCTCCACTTGGATTTTGGCTAGGTGATGAGGGAAGTGGGGGACACTTGGGAAAAAGTTTAGTTTTGGCATATTTGCATCATGAATTACCGAGTGACTTGCGCACCATTTTCACGAAACGCTACGGAGAAATGGATCGATTAACGATATTGCAGCATGCATATAAAGATGAATTCCCGAATCGATGGTTTGCTTCCTTTTCTAAATTCTTATTTGACCATCGGAAACATCCGTTTTGCTATCAATTGATTGAAAAATCCTTTCAGTCTTTTTGCGACTTATACGTATTGAAATACCCACAATCAACCCAGGTGCCGATTCACTTCACGGGTTCGGTGGCATTTTATTATGCTGACATACTCCAACGTGTGTTAAAATCCAACCAATTGCACGTGGGAATCATTAGCGAAGGGCCAATGGCAGGATTAACGATGTATTACAAGGAAAAACACCGAGACCTATTTTAGGATTTTTTCAAGAATCGCTACCATTGCATGCGAATATTTTTTAACTTGCTAATGCCTAAGCAATTCATCATCAAACCTATTCACCGATGACCTCCGTATTAAAATCCATTGGAACGAAACAAAAAGCACTGAAGATTAATTTAGATCGCAGTATTTATGGCTCTTTTGCCGAAATCGGGGCAGGGCAAGAAGTAGCAGCTAACTTTTTTAAGGCGGGCGGAGCATCTGGAACCATCGCCAAAACAATCTCAGCCTATGACATGGCCTTTTCTGACGCTATTTATGGCGAAGAAGAATCTGGTAAATATGTTTGCGAGCCGCGATTAATTAAAATGTTAAATCGCGAGTACAAATTACTTCAGGTGCGTTTGACAGAAAGTGCGGCAGAGAAACGTTTTTTTGCTTTTGCAGATACCGTCTCCGCATTAAATTATCAGAAGACGAACGATGCCCATGGCTGGATAGGTTTACGCTTTCAATTGCGTCCAAATGGACCTGTAAATAGCGTTGTCATCCACGTAAATATGTTGGATAATGACAATATTCTCCAGCAACAAGCTTTGGGAATCATTGGAGTCAATTTGATTTACGGCTGTTATTTCTACCACGAAGATCCAGAGAAACTATTACTTTCTTTATTGGACGACTTATCACGTGATCGCATCGAAATCGATATGATCCGTTTTGAGGGGGCGGATTTCAAAGAGGTGGACAATCGCTTGATGTCCTTGTATTTAGTGAAGCATGGCTACACACAGGCGGCGGTTTTCGGTCCTGATGGAAACGTGATGCAACCCTATGATGCCTTAGCTAAAAAACACATCGTGGCAATTCGTGGGCGTTTTAGACCGGTGACCAACATCTTTTTAGATATGTTGAAGAAAGGACAATCGCAATTTGAACAAGAAGCGGATGTGGATGATGATAAGGTTTGTGTATTATCCGAATTGACATTGCGGAGTCTGGAGGATGGGACAAATAACATCAATGAAAAGGATTTCTTGGACCGTGTAGATATTTTATGTTCTTTAGGCCAAACCGTATTAATTTCCAATTTCCACGAGTATTTCAAATTGGTAGCCTTTTTAAGCCAATTTTCGAAGCTTAAAATGGCCTTGATCATGGGTATGCCGAACTTGGAATACATATTCGATGAGAAACATTACACACATTTAGAAGGTGGCATTTTAAGTGCGTTTGCAAATCTGTTTGGACATAATATTAAATTATACCTATACCCGACTATCGATGATCAAGGGGCTGTGTTGAATTTGAAATCATTCAAACCGGAAGCACATCTCAAGGGATTGTTTCAATATTTAATCGACAATTCGAAGTTGGAGGACATCAAAAAATCCGATGAAAAACTAATGAACATCCGTACGGACAAGGTATTGGATATGATTCAGCAAGGCCCGGGTGAATGGGAGAAACTGGTCCCGAGTTCCGTGGCTGCCATGATTAAGGAGAATGCGTTGTTTGGTTTTCCAAATCAGTAGTTAGCTTAGCTTTGGCAAACCTGGGAGGATTGCCAAAGCTAGTGTTTTTATAGCATAAAAAAGCCCATCCGTCAGCTGACGGATGGGCTTTCATTTTATCAGCATCTACTTCAATAAATCAACAAACTGATCAAATAAGTAACGTGAATCATGCGGTCCTGGAGAAGCTTCTGGGTGATGTTGCACCGAGAATGCTTTACGTCCTTTCACGCGTAAGCCTTCGACCGTTTGGTCGTTCAAGTTGATGTGCGTTAATTCTGCTTTTTCAGAACTCTTCAACTCATCCATTTTCACGGCAAAACCATGATTTTGAGATGTAATTTCAGAAAGGCCTGTTACCAGATTTTTAACAGGATGGTTTAACCCACGGTGACCATTGTGCATTTTGTAGGTAGACAAACCACATACTTGTGCTAAAATTTGGTGACCTAAACAAATTCCAAATACCGGTTTATCCGATGCAAGAAATTGCGAAACTGTTTCAACGGCATAAGGCATCGTTGCGGGATCACCTGGTCCATTGGAAACAAAGTAGCCGTCAGGATTCCAAGCCGAAATCTCAGCAAATGGAGTTTTAGCTGGGAAAACTTGTAAGTAGCAATCACGATCCGTGAAGTTTGTTAAGATGCTTTTCTTTACACCTAGATCTAGTACTGCAATTTTATAAGTCGCTGAAGGATTCCCTAAGAAATAAGCTTGTTTGGTACAGACTTGTGAAGACAACTCCAAACCTTCCATCGAAGGAATCTTCGCTAATTCCGCTTGCAAAGTAGCTACATCTGAAATCTCAGAAGAAATCAAACAATTCATAACACCTTTCGTACGGATATGACGAACGAGTGCACGGGTATCGATTCCAGAGATACCAACAATCCCAGCGTCCGCCAAATAATCTTGTAGCGAACCATCAGCAGTCGCACGAGAGTGTAAGCTAGCAAATTCATTACAAACCATTCCTGCAATTTGTACTTGATTGGATTCCGCTTCGTCTTGATTGATGACACCGTAATTTCCAATATGAGCAGTGGTATTAATAATAACTTGTCCACTATAGGAAGGATCCGTATATATTTCTTGGTATCCTGTCATTCCCGTATTGAAGCAAATCTCACCACCGTGCGTACCAATTTTACCTAGCGCTTTTCCGTGAAATAGGGTTCCATCTTGAAGTAAGAGTACTGCTGGTGTTGACTCTGAAACTTTCATAAATATTAATCAAAAATGTAAAAATCCTAAAAAAAGGGCTTCAACTAAACGTTGAAGCCCTTCAAAAAAATGTAAGAAAAGAATCTTAAGCGTCTTCTCCTTTTTCTTCTGTAGGCTCCTCCGTTGCAGGTGCTTCAGGAGCATCTTCTACAACTTCAGCAGAAGGAACTTCAGCAACTGGAGCAGCTGCTACTGTTTCTTCTTTCTTAGCTCCAGCACGGCGACTACGACGAGTCTTACCAGCTTTCTCAGCAGAAGCAGCTAACATTGTTTCGTTGAAGTCAACTAATTCAATGAAGCAAATTTCCGCGTTATCACCAAGACGATTACCTAATTTGATAATACGTGTATAACCACCAGGACGATTAGCAACTTTTTCAGAAACGATGCTGAACAATTCTTTAATGGCATCCTTATTTTGTAAATAAGAGAAAACCACACGACGATTGTTTGTGCTATCTGTTTTTGATTTCGTAATCAATGGCTCGATGTATTTACGCAACTCCTTTGCTTTTGCAACAGTTGTTTCGATACGTTTGTGCAAGATTAACGAAGAGGCCATATTAGATAATAAGGCTGCTCTGTGGGAAGCTGTTCTTCCTAAGTGATTGAATTTTTTACCGTGTCTCATTTTTGTATTTCGTAAGTTAAAAGCTCTTTCGAGCTGCGGTTAGTTTACGACCTGTAAACCACCTATTACTTTAGTTTATTTATTAATCTTCGTCTAAACGATATTTAGATACATCCATTCCGAACGTAAGACCTTTTTCTTCGATCAATTGTTCTAACTCGGTCAAAGACTTTTTACCAAAGTTACGGAATTTCATCATATCTGAAATCTCCAATTTCGCTAATTCTCCAAGTGTACGAACATCCGCTGATTTTAAGCAGTTGTAAGCACGAACAGAAAGATCTAAGTCAGCTAATGAAGTCTTCAACAACTTGCGCATGTGAAGCATTTCTTCATCAACAACGTTATCTTCTTCCGCTTTTGGTGTTTCGAACGTCATTGTTTGATCAGAGAACAACATAAAGTGTTGGATCAAGATATACGCAGCACCTTTCAATGCATCTTCTGGGTGGATAGAACCATCCGTTTCGATATCAAGAACCAATTTCTCGTAATCTGTTTTTTGTTCTACACGTGTATTTTCGATGCTAAATTTAACATTCTTGATAGGTGTGTAGATAGAATCGATAGCAATGTGACCGAAAGGAAGCTCGTTTGCACGAGGCTCATCTGCAGGTACATAACCACGACCTTTTTCGATGATCAATTCCACTTCAACTTCTTTTGAAGCATCTAAGTGACAGATCACTAAATCAGGATTTAAAATTGTGAAATAAGGTGTGAATTTAGCGATGTCACCAGCAGTAATGGCTGTTTGGCCTTTTACTTTTAATGTCACCTTGTTATCTAAAATCTCTTGTGCTTTTTTGAAGCGAACTTTTTTCAAGTTTAAGATGATTTCAGATACATCTTCATGTACACCTTCGATAGCAGAAAACTCGTGAAGTACACCAGAAATCTTTACGCTCGTAATTGCATATCCTTCTAAAGAAGAAAGCAAGATTCTACGAAGCGCGTTACCAATGGTAACACCGTAACCTTTTTCGAGTGGCTTGAACTCAAATAACCCGTGAAAGTCATCGGCTTTCTCCATCACAACTTTTTCGGGCATTTGGAATGCTAATATTGACATATTTCGTAGCTTAAAATGATACTGAAAAAACGTTATTGGTACTGTTAATATTAAGAATAACCCTAGGGATTATTTAGAGTACAACTCGACAATCGCTTGCTCGTTGAAGTTCTCTGTGATTTGATCTCTTTCTGGGTAAGCCAAGAATTTACCAACCATATCACTTTCAGACCACTCTAACCAGTTGTAACGCTTTGGAGAACGTCCAGCCAATGAGTTAGTCACAACTTCTAACGATTTTGATTTCTCACGAACACCGATCAATTGACCTGCGCGCAAAGAGTAAGATGGCACATTTACTACTTCACCGTCTACAATGATGTGTTTGTGGATAACCAATTGGCGTGCAGCACGACGAGTCGGTGCAATTCCCAAACGATATACTGTATTATCTAAACGTGCTTCACACAATTTTAACAAGTTCTCACCTGTGATACCTTCTTTTACAGCGGCTTTGTGGAATAGGTTCTCGAACTGACGCTCTAAGATACCGTACGTATATTTAACTTTTTGCTTCTCCTTTAATTGAACAGCGTACTCAGAAACTTTTGAACGTTTCCCTTTACCGTGCATACCTGGAGCATAATTTTTGCGAGCTAATGCTTTGCTCGGACCTAAAATTGGCTCGCCGAAACGACGTGCAATCTTGGATTTTGGACCTGTGTATCTAGCCATGTTGTTTTTAAAGTCAATGCACCTCTTATGTGCAGTGAAGTAATTAAATTGTGAAAAAAAGCGGGGGAAAATAATTACTAATTACCCCTGCATAAAAATTATTAAACGCGACGACGTTTTGGAGGACGACATCCATTGTGAGGCATTGGCGTGATATCACGGATAAGTGATACTTCGATACCTGAGTTTTGGATGGTACGGATAGCAGACTCACGTCCAGCTCCCGGTCCTTTTACAAAAACTTCCGCTTTCTTCATTCCAGCCTCTACAGCTACGGCTGCACAGTTAGATGCTGCCATTTGAGCTGCATAAGGAGTGTTTTTCTTAGAACCACGGAAACCCATCTTTCCTGCTGATGCCCAAGAGATCACTTGACCTGCTGAGTTTGTAATGGAGATAATGATGTTGTTAAAGGAAGCTTTGATGTGTACTTGACCAACTTGCTCAACTACAACAACCCTTTTCTTCGCTTTATCTTTTCTTTTTGCTTGTGCCATACTAATTTGATAAATAAAATTGGGTGTGAGGTATTTCCTCTACTTATTATTTAGTTACTTTTTTCTTGTTAGCAACTGTCTTACGACGTCCCTTACGAGTACGTGAGTTGTTCTTCGTGCGTTGACCACGTACTGGAAGACCTTTACGGTGACGCAATCCACGGTAACAACCGATGTCCATCAAACGCTTGATGTTCAATTGAACTTCAGACTTCAGCTGACCTTCTGTTTTGAATTCTGCTGCGATGATCGCACGAATAGCATTCGCTTCCGTGTCGTTCCACTCACCAGCTTTCTTATCAAAAGAAACTGCTGCCTTCGTTAAAATCTTTTGAGCAGTGCTGCGACCAATACCAAAAATATAAGTCAATGCAATCTCTCCTCTTTTTTTGTCGGGAATATCAACCCCTGCAATACGAGCCATATAGGTAATTAATTGTTGTGATTAATCAATTTAGTTTGAATTATCCTTGTCTTTGTTTGAACTTCGGATTCTTCTTGTTAATAACGTAAAGCTTACCGTGACGACGAATCACTTTGCAGTCCGCACTACGCTTTTTAATAGATGCTTTAACTTTCATTTTATTTAATTTTATGGGTCAAACCCTATTTTTACTTGTAACGATAAACAATTCTAGCTTTACTCAAATCATATGGAGACATCTCCAACTTCACCTTGTCACCTGGTAGAATCTTAATGTAGTTCATACGCATCTTCCCCGAAATGTGAGCAATCACTTGATGTGTATTCTCTAATTCTACTCGAAACATGGCGTTCGAAAGAGCTTCCAAAATAATTCCGTCTACTTCGATCGAAGATTGTTTAGCCATAATATTTTTAAATATTCAACAATACTGTTGAGGTTTTTAGTACTTCTTCTATGTAAGCAAAAGTTGTTAATGCTTTGGGACCCGCTGCTGTTACGCCTACTGTATGCTCAAAATGTGCACTCGCCTTGCGATCAATTGTCCGGATGGTCCAACCATCTTTATCCACTGAAATTTGACGCTTGCCTAAATTAATCATTGGTTCGATCGCTATGACCATACCTTCTTTCAATTTAGCTCCATCTCCTCGCCGACCGTAGTTAGGAACCTCTGGACTTTCATGTAGATTTTTCCCTACACCATGACCTACTAGTTCCCGAACGACTCCATAACCCAGTGATTCTGTATACACTTGCACTGCGTTACCCACATCCCCTACTCGCTTACCTGCTTGGGCTTGATTCAAACCCAAATACAAGGACTCTTTCGTCACTTGCATTAATTTCTGTACCTCAGCATCTACATTTCCTATTCCGTACGTATAGGCGCTATCGGCATGAAACTTATTCTTATAAACACCTGCATCTATCGAAATGATGTCGCCTTCTTGTAAGACTAAATCACCTGGCAAACCGTGAACAACCACATCGTTTACCGAAATACATAGTGAATATGCGTACTTCTTATTTCCTACTTGGTAGTTTAAGAAGGATGGATGTGCACCGTTGTCCTTAATAAACTCATAAGCAATTTTGTCTAATGCTAAAGTTGTAACACCAGGCTGGATGGCCTTCGCTACTTCCGCATGACATTTCCCTAAAATCTCGCCATTCAATTGGATGATGGCCATCTCTTCGGGTGTCTTCAGGTAAATCATCCTTAACGACCGATCACTTCTGAACGTCCTTTCACACGTCCTGATTGCATTAAACCTTCATACTTACGCATCAACAAGTAACTTTCAACTTGTTGTAATGTATCTAATACGACACCTACTAAGATCAACAAAGAAGTACCTCCAAAGAATGAAGCAAATCCACGTGTCACACCAAACAAGTTGGCAATTGCAGGAAGAATCGCAATGATCGATAACATAATTGCACCTGGCAATGTGATACGATCTAAAATGCTTGCAATAAAACCAGCAGTCTCTTCGCCTGGCTTAACACCTGGAACGAAACCACCACCACGCTTCATATCGTCTGAAATTTGCGTTGGGTTGATAGAGATAGCTGTGTAAAAGAATGTAAAGACAATAATCAAGAATGCAAATAAAGCATTGTATTGCCATGTAGTAAAGTCTCCAAACGATTGAGCAACCGAAGCTGCAAATTCTGATTTCTCAGCAAACGATTGTGCAACTAAACCCGGAATAAACATTAATGCTTGCGCGAAGATGATTGGCATAACACCTGATGCGTTTAACTTCATCGGGATGTATTGACGCTCACCACCTACAGCAGCAGCTGATGTTTTGGCTCCTACTACTTGTTTAGCATATTGAACCGGAATACGGCGAACGGCTTGTGTAACCATGACAGCACCCATTACTACAAAGAATAATGCGATAACCTCAATGATAAATAACAATGCACCTGACATACCACGAGAACCCGCTTCTTGCAATAATGAAGAAGGGAAACGAGATACGATACCGATCATAATCAACATCGAAATACCGTTACCAATACCTTTGTCGGTGATTTTCTCACCCAACCACATACACAACATCGTACCGCCCACTAAGATGGCAACGCCATAAAGTCGGAAGAACCATGGATCAACCATGATTGCTTCGGAAGGAATCGTTACTTGAAGGTAAGTAAAGCCTTGTGCCGCAGTAACAAAAATTGTTAGGATACGGGTAATTTGGTTCAATTTTTTACGACCAGATTCGCCATCTTTCTGCATTTTTTGGAAATACGGAAGGGCGATAGTCAATAACTGAATTGCGATAGATGCCGAAATATACGGCATGATACCTAAAGCAAAAACAGAGGCGTTGCTCAAGGCACCACCTGAGAACATATTCAACAAGCCGAATAAACCACCATCTCCACCTTGAGATAATTTAGTCGCATCTACACCAGGTAAAACGATAAAAGATCCCAAACGGAAGAAAGCAATGAAGAGAAGCGTATTAATAATACGGCCTCTCAATTCTTCAATTGCGAAAATATGCTTGAAAGTTGTTATTAACTTGTTCATTCGATTAGAATAGAGGATTAACCAACAATTGCTTTACCGCCAGCAGCTTCGATAGCAGCTTTAGCAGCACCTGAGAAACCTTTAACAGTTACTTCCAAAGCAGTAGTAACAGCTCCACGGCTAAGGATTTTCACTAAGTCAGACTTAGATACTAAACCGTTGTTATATAAAGTTTCAAATGTGATTACTTTCGAACCTGTTGCGTCAGCTAATGCTTGTAACGTATCCAAGTTGATTGCTTTATATTCTACGCGATTGATGTTCTTGAAACCGAACTTAGGAACACGACGTTGGATCGGCATTTGACCACCTTCAAATCCACGCTTACGTGAGTAACCTGAACGAGACTGAGCTCCTTTGTGACCACGAGCAGAAGTTCCGCCTAAACCAGAACCTTGACCACGACCAACTCTTTTTCTTACTTTTACTGAGCCTTCAGCAGGCTTTAACGATGATAATTTCATTGTAATTGGGGCTTAACGCTGCTATAGCTAGCAACTCGCGTGTTTATTAAATATTTTCTACAACAATTAAGTGGTTTACGGCACGAATCATACCCGAAATAGCTGGATTTAATTCTACCTCAACGCTCTTGCGGATTTTACCTAATCCTAAAGCTTGGATCGTACGTTTTTGTACTTCCGGGCGCTTAATTGCACTTTTTACTTGAGTAATTTTAACTTTAGACATCTTATGTTCTATTAGTGAGGCTTGAAGCGCTCGGATTATCCATTAAATACTTTCGCTACTGAAATTCCACGTTGGAATGCAACACTGTGAGGTGCACGCATCTTAACTAACGCATCAATCGTTGCTTTAACCACGTTGTGTGGATTAGAAGAACCTTTTGATTTTGCTAGGACATCATGGATACCTGCAGATTCCAATACAGCACGCATCGCACCACCGGCGATCAATCCTGTACCCGGAGCAGCTGGCTTCACTAACACGAAACCACCCGAGAATTTACCTAATTGCTCATGAGGAACTGTTTTCTTCAATAAAGGAATTTGGAACAAATTCTTCTTTGCATCTTCGATACCTTTAGTGATCGCGTCAGTAACCTCGTTTGCTTTTCCTAAACCGTATCCAACGATCCCGTTACCATCTCCCACTACAACGATAGCAGAAAAACTAAAACGACGACCCCCTTTTACCACTTTGGCAACACGGTTGATGGCTACTACCTTCTCCTTCAACTCACCCTCGTTAACCTTAATTGGTTTTGCTTGTAAATGCGACATATCTTATTAAAATTGTAAGCCACCCTCGCGAGCGCCTTCAGCTAATGATTTAATTCTTCCGTGATATAAATAACCGTTACGATCGAAAACTACTTTCGTAATACCTGCAGCAGCAGCCGCTTTCGCGATTGCAATACCTACATTTTTCGCAGCTTCGATGTTATTGTTTACTTTGTCCTTCTTGTAAGAAGTTGCTGAAAACAAAGTCTTTCCTGCTTGATCATCTACTAACTGTGCATATAAAGCCGTGTTAGAACGATATACTGTTAAGCGAGGACGCTCAGCTGAACCAGCTATCTTAGCACGAATCGCACGCTTAATGCGGGTTCTGCGTAAATCTTTTGTTGTTGCCATTGTTTAACTTGTTTGTGTGGATTTCCGGCCCACGCTTATAATTTATTTCTTACCGCCTGCTTTACCAGCTTTACGACGAACTTGCTCACCCAAGAAACGAACACCTTTACCTTTGTATGGTTCAACTGGACGTAATGATTTAATTTTAGCAGCTACTTGACCAATCAATTGCTTGTCGATACCTTCTAAAATAACCATGGGGTTTTTACCTTTTTCCATCGCCGTTGCTACCTTAATTTCAGCAGGGATCGACATGAAAATAGCATGAGAATATCCCAAGCTTAATTCCAAAATATTTCCTTGATTAGCGGCTTTGTAACCAACCCCGATAATCTCTAAATCTTTCTTGTAGCCTTCACTTACACCTACAACCATGTTGTTGATTAATGAACGATATAAACCGTGCATCGCTTTGTGACGCTTTTGCTCTGTTGGACGAGCTACCGTCAACACACCATCCTCAATTTTAACGATGATATCTTGATCAATTTGTTGTGACAAAGTTCCTTTAGGACCTTTCACCGTTACCAAATTACCAGCACTAACTTCTACTGAAACACCAGCAGGCAATGTGATAATCTTATTTCCAATTCTAGACATAAAATAAATATTAGCTTAAATTACGAGTTACCCCCTTTCAGCGTGAAACAATTAATATACGTAGCAAAGTACTTCTCCACCTACGTGAAGCGTACGAGCTTCCTTATCTGTTATTACTCCTTTTGAAGTAGATAAGATAGCAATACCTAAGCCATTCAATACACGTGGTAACTCTTCAGCACCATTGTATTTACGAAGACCTGGTTTAGAGATACGAGTCAAATTAACGATAGCCGGTTGCTTCGTTACTGAATTGTATTTCAAAGCAATCTTGATTGTTCCTTGTACGGAAGAATCATCGAACTTATAGTTTGAAATGTATCCTTTATCAAAAAGCACTTTCGTGATTTCCTTTTTAATGTTGGAAGCAGGAATTTCAACTACCCTATGGCGTGCCTTAAGCGCGTTTCTCAATCGGGTTAAATAGTCTGCTATTGGATCTGTCATTGTTTTTAAATTTGCCGCATTCCGAAAACCGGGATGCAAAATTACAGAAATGAATTTAATTAATCAAATTTTATCTTACCAGCTTGACTTAGTCACACCTGGAATCAATCCGTTTGAAGCCATTTCACGGAACGTAACACGGCTAATTCCGAACTTACGCATATATCCACGAGGACGACCTGTTAGTTTACAACGGTTGTGTAAACGCACTGGAGAAGCATTTTTAGGCAATTTATCTAAACCTAAGTAATCTCCAGCTGCTTTCAAAGCGGCACGCTTTGCTGCATATTTCGCAACTGCTGCTTCGCGTTTTCTTTCTCTTGCTTTTACTGACTCTTTAGCCATTTTGTAAAAATTTTAAAGGGGTTATGAAGCCTTACGGCAATTATTTTTTAATATTTGAAAAAGGCATTCCAATCGCTGCTAATAAAGCATAAGCCTCTTCATCTGTTGGTGCAGTTGTCACAAACGTGATATCCATACCTGAAATTTTTGAAACTTTATCAATTGAAATTTCAGGGAAGATGATTTGTTCCTTAACACCTAAAGTATAATTACCACGGCCGTCGAAACCTTTCTCTGAAACACCTTTGAAGTCACGCACACGAGCCAAAGAAACCGTTGTTAAACGATCTAAAAACTCATACATACGATCACCACGTAACGTTACTTTCACACCGATTGGCATGTTCTCACGCAATTTAAAGTTGGAGATCGCTTTCTTAGAAATTGTTGCTACCGCTTTTTGACCAGCGATTTGGGTAATTTCTTCCACTGCAACGTCAACTAATTTTTTGTCGGATACTGCCGCTCCAACACCTTTGTTGATTACGATTTTAGTAATCTTAGGAACTTGCATTACTGATTTGTACTCAAACTTAGTTTTCAAGCCAGGTACAACCTCTTTCAGATAACGCTCTTTTAATCTAGGTACTGCCATGTTCTTATATTTTGTGGATTTCCGACCCACGTTTTACATTCTTAATTATGCGATAAACTTACCTGTTGCTTTTGAGTAACGTTGTAATTTACCTTTCTCGTTTAGCTTGCGTCCTGTGCGCACAGCCTTTCCATTTTCTACAACCATCAGGTTAGAGATGTGGATTGAACCTTCACGCTTTTCGATACCCCCTTGAGGATTGCTCGCAGAAGGCTTAACGTGTTTTGTTTGAAGGTTAGCACCTTCCACAATTGCACGAGATTTCTCTGTGATAACTTCTTTGATAACACCCGTTTTACCTTTTGCGTTACCAGCGATAACCATCACTGTATCACCTTTTTTGATGTGCAATTTTGTTTGCTTGATAATTTTCTTTTCCATTGTATGATTCTTTCTATTGGTTAACCCAATATGTCATCGATCTTATAAAACTTCAGGGGCTAAGGAAACGATTTTCATAAATCCTGCCTCACGCAACTCACGAGCAACTGGCCCGAAAATACGTGTTCCTCTTGGCTCATCATTCGCATTCAATAACACAGCTGCGTTATCTTCAAAACGAATATATGTTCCATCCTTACGACGAATTTCTTTTTTCGTGCGAACAACCACCGCACGAGAAACCGTACCTTTTTTCATATTTGATGAAGAAAGAGCTGATTTAACTGAAACGACAATTTTATCGCCTACAGAAGCATATCTTTTACCAGTACCGCCTAAAACGCGAATTACCAAAACTTCTTTTGCTCCAGAATTATCCGCTACACCCAATCTTGATTCCTGCTGTAACATTATCTTTGATCTTTAAATTTTAAAATTGAATAACAAGAGGGGTCTTATTTCGCTTTAGCGATAATTTCGACTAATCTCCAACGCTTATTTTTTGAAAGAGGACGTGTTTCCATCACTTTCACTGTATCACCGATACCACAATCATTATTTTCATCATGTGCCATCAATTTAGTAGTCTTTTGTACGAACTTTCCGTACAAGGGGTGTTTTACCTTACGGTCAACAGTTAATGTGATTGATTTATCCATCTTATCACTAACTACTTTCCCAATCCTTACCTTTCTTAGATTTCTCTGTTCCATCGTTGGTTTGTTAACTTGTTAAACAATTGACCGTGAGCCGTATGTGGACACGATCTATTAAAATTAATTTTTACTTATGCGTTTACTGCTTTTGTAAGAGCTGTCTCTAACTTAGCGATAACACGACGAGTTTCACGAATACGCATCGGATTCTCGATCGGTGAAATAGCGTGTGCTAATTTCAAACGAGTCAAGTTCTCTTGCTCAGCCGCGATGGCTTTCTTCAATTCGTCTACTCCTAATTTGTTTATTTCTGCGTTTTTCATAACAATGCTATTTGGATGTTTAAACCATCAGGCCTAAAACCTATTCTGAATAATCTCTACGTACGACAAACTTCGTGCGCATCGGCAATTTTTGAGCTGCCAAACGCAATGCCTCTTGAGCTAGCGCTAATGGTACACCCGCTGATTCAAACAAAATAGTTCCTGGACGAACGTTGGCTACCCAGTACTCTGGAGCTCCCTTTCCTTTACCCATACGAACCTCTGCAGGTTTTTTCGTAATTACTTTGTCAGGGAAAATACGGATCCAAACTTGGCCTTCACGCTTCATAGCACGAGTAACCGAAATACGAGCAGCCTCAATTTGACGTGCTGTAATACGTCCCGGCTCTAACGATTTAATAGCGAATGATCCAAAATCAATTTCGTGCCCACGTGTGGCAACACCTCTTACGCGGCCTTTTTGGGACTTACGAAATTTGGTTCTTTTTGGTTGTAACATCTTCTTAAAAGTCTAATATCTATTTCTTGATTTATTTTAGGCAATTAGCGTTTTCCACCACGTCCACGACCACCGGCACCTGGACCACCTGCCTTGTTACGATCTCCTCCTTGATCACCATCAGGACGACGTCCGCGACCACCACGGTCACCTGGACGACCACCACGGTCACCTGGGCGAGAATCTGCTGCTGTAGACTGCAAGCCCATGTTCGCATTTGGCGACAAATCTGGCTTACCGAAAACCTCACCACGGAATACCCATACTTTGATACCGATTTTTCCGTATACAGTTAACGCTTCAGAGATCGCATAATCAACATCCGCACGAAGCGTATGAAGTGGAATACGTCCCTCCTTATATCCTTCAGAACGCGCCATTTCAGCACCTCCTAAACGACCTGATAATTTCAATTTGATCCCTTGTGCTCCTACACGCATTGCTGATGCAATCGCTTGTTTCATCGCACGACGGAAAGAAATACGAGCTTGTAATTGCTGAGCAATCGCTTCACCGATCAATTTAGCATCAATCTCAGGACGCTTAATCTCAAAGATGTTGATTTGAACATCCTTACCAGTAATAGCTTTTAACTCTTCTTTTACCTTGTCTACCTCAGCACCTTGCTTTCCAATAACAACACCAGCACGAGCCGTATTGATTGTTAACGTGATGCGCTTTAAGGTACGCTCAATAATAACTTTAGAGATAGATCCTTTTGGAATACGAGCAGCTACATATTTTCTGATTTTCTCGTCTTCAACTAGTTTATCAGCAAATGTTTTGCCTCCGTACCAGTTAGAATCCCAACCTCTTACGATACCTAATCTTAATCCAACGGGGTTAATTTTTTGTCCCATTTCTTGTTTTATCTAATAGTTAATTATTCTGCTGTTGTTTCTTCCAAGATAGGAGCTGCCGAAGAAGCTACTACGAGGGTAATGTGATTCGAACGCTTCAAGATGCGATGCCCACGTCCTTGCGGAGCTGGACGTAAACGCTTGATTGAAGCACCTCCATCAACGAAGATCGTCTTGATGAACAAGTCAGCCTCCTCAATTTTAGCATCCACATGCTTGTTTTGCCAGTTAGAAACGGCTGAGAGCAACAATTTCTCAATAGCCTTCGCACCAACTTTGGGCTCAAATTTCAAGATACCCAATGCTTTGGATACTTTCTGTCCACGTACCATATCTGCGACAATACGCATCTTCTGTGGTGACGTAGGAACATTTCTTAATTTAGCAATTGCTTCCATTTTACAATATCTGATTACAGGACCCGAAGGTCACCCTTTTTACTTTTTACCTTTGTCTTTCTTCGCAATGTGACCACGGAAGTTACGCGTCGGAGAAAATTCTCCCAATTTGTGACCAACCATGTTCTCAGTTACATAAACTGGGATAAACTTGTTACCATTGTGAACCGCAAATGTGTGACCAACGAAATCTGGAGAAATCATTGAGCGTCTTGACCAAGTTTTGATTACTGACTTCTTGCCAGAATCATTCATAACTTGAACCTTGTTATCAAGGCGGTAATCAATGTAAGGACCTTTTTTTAGTGAACGTGCCATCTACTATTTTTTTCTTCTACTGATGATAAGACGATTAGTGTTTTTCTTTGGATTACGAGTTTTCTTACCCTTAGCCAATAAACCAGTACGTGAACGTGGGTGACCTCCTGAAGAACGACCCTCACCACCACCCATTGGGTGATCAACTGGGTTCATAACAACACCACGAACACGTGGACGACGACCCAACCAACGATGACGACCTGCTTTTCCTAAGTTCACGTTCATGTGATCCGAGTTAGATACTGTCCCAATTGTTGCAACACAACGAGCTAATACCATACGCATCTCACCTGAAGGCAACTTCAACGTAGCATATTTTCCATCACGCGCTAATAATTGAGCATACGTTCCAGCCGAACGAGCCATTTCAGCTCCTCTTCCAGGTTGTAACTCAATGGCGTGAACCAAAGTACCCAAAGGGATATTTGCCAATGGCAATGTATTACCTACTTCTGGAGCAACTTTCTCTCCTGAAATAACTGTTTGACCTACTTGAATTCCTGCAGGAGCTAAGATATACGTCTTAACACCATCAGCATATTCGATCAAGGCAATACGTGAAGTACGGTTCGGATCATACTCAACTGTCAAAACAGTTGCAGGTACATCAAACTTCGCACGTGTAAAATCAATCACACGGTAACGACGCTTGTGACCACCACCAATGTAACGCATCGAGCGACGACCATCCGCATTACGACCACCTGTACGCTTAATAGGCTCCAAAAGTGGCTTATACGGCTTGTCCGTAGTAATCTCCTCGAACGTCGGCGCAATACGCTGACGCTGTCCTGGAGTTGTTGGTTTAATTTTTTTAATTGCTGCCATTTAATTAGTTCAATTTATCGGGATGAACCCCCTTAATTTTTGTATTAAATTCCTTGGTAGAAGTCAATTACCTCTCCCGCTGCTACTGTAACGATCGCCTTCTTGTAAGTTGACGTGCGTCCTGAAGTAACCTTTGTACGTGTGCTCTTGGACTTAACTTTTCCAATTTGACGCATTGTTTGTACATCTTGTACATCAACTCCGTACATTTTTTTAACCTCCTTGGCAATTTCAATCTTGTTCGCTGTCAATTCAACTACAAACACGTATTTGCCTTTTTCTTGCATGGCTTGCGACTTTTCAGTCAAGGCCGGACGTTTAATAATGCCCATTGTTTATTTCGTTTACACAGAACCGAAGCTCCGCAAATTATTTACTAAATGTTGATTCAATTTTTTGGATTGCATCCACCGTAATTAACAATTTCGATGCATTAACCAAATCGTATGTATTTACGTCTGCCGCATTTGACACCTTTGTTTTAGGTACGTTACGTCCTGACAATACAACGTTCTTGTCCACTTCATTCGTGATCAACAACGATTTTGTGTTATCCAATGAAAGAGCTTTCAACATCGCTAAATATGCTTTTGTTTTTGGTGTATCAAATGATACAGTATCCAAAACAGCGATATCGCCTGATTGTGCTTTAGCTGCTAATGCCGACTGGCGAGCCAAAGATTTAACTTTCTTGTTCAATTTGAAATGGTAATCACGTGGACGTGGACCGAAAATACGACCACCACCTTTCATCAACGGCGATTTCATTGAACCCGCACGTGCGCCACCTGTACCTTTTTGTTTCTTCAACTTACGCGTTGAACGTGAAACTTCTGCACGCTCCTTCGCTTTGTGAGTACCTTGACGTTGATTAGCTAAATATTGCTTCACATCTAAGTAAACCACATGCTCGTTTGGAACGATTCCAAAGATCTCGTCAGAAAGGGTTACTTTCTTTCCGGTATCTTTTCCTGCGATGTTATATACTGATAATTCCATACTTCAGAATGTCTATAGGCTATGCCCGAATTTTAATTTTCAATGATTACGTATGAGTTCTTTGCTCCTGGTACCGATCCCGATACAACCAAAAGGTTTTTCTCTGGATAAACTTTCAAAACCTGTAAGTTCTGAACCTTTACACGATTACCTCCTGTACGACCCGCCATACGCAAACCTTTGAATACACGAGATGGGAATGAACACGCACCGATTGAACCTGGGTGACGACCACGGTTATGCTGACCGTGTGTTTGTCCACCTACTCCGGCAAATCCGTGACGCTTAACAACACCTTGAAAACCCTTACCTTTCGAAGTACCTACCACGTCAACAAACGTGTCAACTTCTAACATCTCTACCGTCAAAACATCCCCTAATGCTAAAGGTTGCTCAAACGTGCGAAACTCAACAAGTTTTTTCTTAGGTGTGGTGTTTGCTTTTTTGAAGTGACCCAACAAAGATTTTGTTGTATGCTTATCCTTCTTCTCACCATAACCGATTTGAACGGCGTTATAGCCTTCTTTCTCAACGGTTTTTACCTGCGTTACCACGCAAGGTCCGGCTTCAATCAGCGTACATGCGACAGATCTCCCGTCTTCCATGTATAGGCTGGTCATTCCGATTTTTTTACCAATAATTCCAGACATAGTATTTTATATTTATTAAAAAATATGCTTACAAGGCGATCGAGGCTTGTTGTAAGGCTTTTATTCAAAATCGTTTCGCAACGATATAGGAATCAACAATAAATTAAAAGCAGAATTGGTACAAGGCGACAAAGTGGAATCACTGTGGATAACAGTGAAATTCACTCTGTGTAGCTTAATATTCAATTAATACGTTGGGCATTCAACTTGTACTAACCAATACCAGTTCTGACACAAAAATCGAGCTTACCTCAATTTAAACCCTGTTTCGACCCGCATTTTTGTGTTTAAAATAAATTCGAGAAGTTCTGCCAACCTCTTTCGGAATTGAAAACTGCGTTTGTCGAACGGGAGTGCAAAGGTACAGAAAAAAATAATACGTGCAATAGGTTGAG
>DKIP01000058.1:90272-92727 GCA_002454335.1 Cytophagaceae bacterium UBA6715
GTCAGTCTAGAGGGAAATAGTCCGAAGTCCGGAGGGAGTTTGGTAACGAATTGAACTTATAACTATTTAACATTAATCATAAGTGGCGTCGCAAAAGACTCTTTATTATTTCCTTCTGACTACTAATATTGGACTCTTCACTAGCGACTAGTGACTGACGACTGATTCCTGGCTACCTCACTCCGGACTCCAGACTGACCACTTACTTCGGACTAATTCACTTCGGACTCCAGACTGATCATTGGCTACCGACCACCGACAACTGACCCCAAAATTGTATTTTTCTCATTTTGATACCTAGAAATTGAACTTATTTTAGTATTTTTGGCCATTACTTGCTGAATATCAGGTAGTTTATATTTATTTCCCAAGAAAAAAAATCATTATGTCAAGTTTATCCACTCAAAAAGGAGTATTGCATGGAGATGCGGTTCAAGAGTTATTTGAAATCGCTAAGAAAAATCAATTTGCATTACCTGCAGTAAACGTTACAGGTACAGACACAGTAAATGCTGTATTAGAAGCAGCTAAAGCCGTTAACTCTCCAGTAATTATTCAATTTTCAAATGGTGGTGGTATTTTCTACGCAGGAAAGACCCTTTCAAACGAAAATCAAGCTGCTGCAATTGCAGGTTCTATCTCAGGGGCTTACCATGTTCACCAAATGGCTAAAGCTTACGGTGTTCAAGTTGTATTACATACGGATCACTGTGCTAAGAAACTTTTACCTTGGATCGACGGTCTTTTGGACGCTGGTGAAAAATTCTTCGCAGAAACAGGCCAACCATTATTCTCTTCGCACATGATCGACTTGTCTGAAGAGCCTTTGGAAGAAAACTTAGAAATCTGTGCAAAATACCTTGAGCGTATGTCTAAAATGGGCATGACGCTTGAAATCGAATTAGGCGTTACAGGTGGAGAAGAAGATGGCGTTGATAATTCTGACGTTGACTCATCTAAATTATATACACAACCTGAAGAGGTTGCCCATGCATATGAAGTGTTGAGCAAAATCTCACACCGTTTCACAATCGCTGCGGCATTCGGAAACGTACACGGCGTTTACAAACCAGGTAACGTAAAATTACAACCGGTAATCTTGAAAAACTCGCAAGAGTTCATCAAAGAAAAATATAGCCTTGCTGCTGAAAAGCCAATCAACTTTGTATTCCACGGTGGTTCGGGTTCTTCTCGCGAGGAAATCCGCGAAGCTTTATCTTACGGTGCTATCAAAATGAACATTGACACAGATACTCAATGGGCATTCTGGGAAGGTATCTTAAACTTCTACAAAGCAAATGAAGCTTATTTGCAAGGCCAAATCGGTAACCCTACCGGTGACGATGCTCCAAACAAGAAATATTATGACCCACGTGTTTGGTTACGTAAAGGCGAAGAAACTTTGGTTGCTCGTTTAAAAACAGCATTCGAAGATTTGAACGCAACGAACGCAAATCAATACTTATAATCTTTCGAGGTTTATCAGTTTAAAAGGGGGCTGCTGCGCAGCCCCCTTTTCTTTTACCTTTGCCAATCCTCCAAGGTTTGGCAAAGGTACAGAGAGGAAAGTTTTTTTACCCTTCATCATCTGATAAAAATGAGCGAATATCAACTTCTTGATTTTCTTTCAAATGAAATTGTTGGAATTCATAAAGACTCCCAAACCATTCAATCACAAAGTTCCGATCTACAACAGAATCACTTGACTTAACAATATATTTATATGAACTCCAATCCCAAGTTCTAAAATCAGCACACAGCTTATTTTTCTCAGGATTCACATGGATATACTGAATCAGATAAGTCAAATAATGATTATCTCCAATCAATACCCGCTTAAATGGCCCTTCAAACAAAGACCCAGTCCGCGTATGCCGCTTATTAAACGCCATGGCATATGTCCTGAAAAAAATTTTTAGCCGCTCAGCAACCAACTCATGCTCCGTGCGACCCTTCAACTGTTCCGCACTAAAATACCGCACCCGAACCAAAAAGTGAAAATGATTCGCATTTAGACTGTACGAAATTACATCCAAATACCCTCCCAGGTAGCGTTTCCACAAGTGCATAAAATAATGATAATTCGAGCGCGACTTAAACATCAGCTTCCGATCAATCGCCCGATTATAAATATGATAATAGTTCCCCGAATGAAATCGAGTCAAATAATGAGATAAATGTGACATAGTATAGTGATTAGATTTTCACTAAAACTAGGCACCTCACGCGAAAAACAAATACTGTTAATTCAATTTACCAAGAACTTGGTAATCACACTGAAATTAAAAAAATATCGAATCTCCCCCGTACCTTTGCCAAACCTTGGAGGATTGGCAAAGGTAAAGGACTACTTTCGAAAAACTAAGTCTTTTGTCAGCTCATTCAAGGCCTTAATCTTCGCCTGAAAATCCCCCTTCAGCGTCTTCCGAACTGCCTCCATTCCCTCCAGACCCTC
>DKIP01000058.1:92825-119858 GCA_002454335.1 Cytophagaceae bacterium UBA6715
ATCGCTATCTTCAAATCCCCCTTCTGCACAATCGATCCCAAATAAAAATCACACAAGTCCGGCGTATCCGCCACGTTACACAATAAATGACGTTCCGTACACGCAGCCTTTATCCCAACATGCAATTCCCGATTATCCGTCGCACAAATCACTAAATCCTTTCCTTCCAAATCCGAATACTCAAACGCCCGCTCACAAACCTCTACCTGAGGATAACCCTTCAAAAACTCCAAGGTCTCAGCACGAAACATAGGTGCTACCATCGACACCCGCGCCAATGGCGCATTACGCATTAAAGCTGACACCTTTTCTAAGGCCACGTTCCCTCCACCCACGACGAGCGTGTTCAAACGGTCCAACTTTAAAAATATGGGGAAAAGCTCGTTCATGGCTTATTTTTTACCTGCCAACTGCCCGCAGGCCGCATCAATATCCTTGCCTCGCGACCGACGAACATTCACAATCATTTTCTTACTCTCTAAGAACGCCGTAAACTTCGCCAAAGCATCCGCCTCCGCATTCACAAAATCTGCCTGCTTAATCGGATTGTATTCAATAATATTAATTTTACATGGCAAATGACGCGCGAATTCATACAATTCCTTTGCATCTTCTACCGTATCATTGAACTTGTTAAACATGATATACTCCAGCGTAATCTCATTCTCCGTCTTCTCGTAAAAATACCGCAAAGCCTCCGATAGCGCCTCCAACGTATTCGACTCGTTGATTGGCATAATGCGATTCCGCTTCTCATCATTTGCCGCATGTAATGACAGTGCCAAATTAAACTTCACCTGATCATCGCCCAACTTCTTGATCATCTTCGCAATTCCAGCCGTCGAAACCGTAATCCGACGAGATGCCATCCCTAACCCTTCAGGCGAGGTGATCATCTCAATCGAAGCTAACACATTGGCATAATTCAATAATGGCTCTCCCATCCCCATATAAACAATATTGGTCAAAGGAATCCCATATTTCTCCTGCGCCTGATCGCGAATCAACACCACCTGATCATAAATCTCAAATGCCTCCAAATTCCGCTTCCGATCCATGTAGCCCGTGGCACAAAAGCTACAGGTCAACGAGCATCCAACCTGCGAAGAGACACAAGCCGTCATCCGTTCACGCGTAGGAATCAATACCCCCTCGATCAAGTGGCCATCATGCAAAGCAAAACTCGACTTAATTGTTCGATCCGAACTCACTTGCATCTCCGCACTCGTCACACATTGTAGGTCAAATTCCAAATCTAGCCACTCACGAGTCGTTTTTGGAATATTCGCCATGGCCTCAAACGAGCGCACCGACTTCTTCCAAATCCACTCATAAACCTGTTTCGCACGAAACGCAGGCTCCCCATGCTGAAGCATTTCCTGCTTCAACGCATCCAAACTCAAATTCCGTATCGCTCGTTTCGTCGCTACCATTTATTTCTTCAATAATTCCCCTACTTTCACAGAGATCGCTTTGCCATCCGCTAAACCGGCCAACTGTTTGGAAGCGACACCCATTACTTTACCCATGTCTGCTGGACTTGTCGCCCCTACTTGCGCGATGATAGCTGCGATTTTCTCCGTTAACTCCGCCTCAGTTAATTGCTTCGGCAAAAATTCCTCGATGATCGAAAGCTCAGCTTGCTCCTTTTCCGCCAAATCTGGACGGTTTTGTGCCACATATACATCCAATGAATCTTTACGTTGCTTAGCAGCCTTCATCAAAATCTTCATTTCTGCATCTGCCGAAAGACCATCAGCATTCGAGCCCGAAGTCTCCTCGAGTAAAATCATCGATTTAATCGCACGTAAAGCACGTAAACGATCTGCATCTTTTGCACGCATCGCATCTTTGATGCCTGCCTCAATTGTTTCTTTTAAAGCCATGTTATTGATTAATATGAGCCAAAACTCCTTCTAAAAATTCGCGGTGATTACTCAAACGAGGCACCTTGTGTTGACCCCCTAATTTACCTCGACTCCGCATCCAGCTATAAAATGTACCTGCCGGCGCTTCATGAATTTTAGGTGACCCCAAAACCAAATCATAAGAACGCTTCGCATCGTAATCCGAATTGTTCGCACGCAAGGTTTCGTCTAACACAGCCACAAAGGTACGCAAATCTTTTGGCGCACGCGAAAATTCAATCACCCATTCATGACTTCCACGCTTTCCTCCATCCATATAGGCTGGCGCCGCCGTATAATCCTTGATTTCCGAATCAGTCGCCCGACAAGCCGCCGCAACAGCCTGCTCCGCATTTTCAATGATTAATTCTTCTCCAAATGCATTTATAAAATGCTTGGTTCTTCCCGAAATCTTTACCCGATAGGGACTCAATGACGTAAATCTTACCGTATCTCCTATCTTATACCTCCACAAACCCGAATTCGTCGTAATCACCACCGCATAATTCACCCCTAACTCAACTTGCTCCAAAGGAACAATCGAGTCATGCTCCTCCCCCTTTTCGCCCATCGGGATAAATTCATAAAAAATGCCATAATCCAACATCAATAGCATTTCATCGGGTTTATTCAAATCATCCTGAATTCCAAAAAATCCTTCTGATGCATTATAAATCTCCAAGAATCTTACTTCCGAAGAGGGGAAAATATGCGTTTGAAATAATTCCCGATATGGCCCAAATGCTACCGCTCCATGAACCAAAAATTCAAAATTTGGCCAAACCTCCAGAATGGATTGTTTGCCCGTTATTTCCAAAATCTTCTCGATCAACACCAATGTCCACGTAGGAACGCCCAAAATACTTGTCACATTTTCCTGCGATGTCTCCTGCGCCATCTTCTCAATCTTCTGATCCCAATCGCCCATCAATGCGACGTCCAACGAGGGCGTCCGAATCATCTGTGCCCAAATAGGCAAATTCTTCATCACCACCGCAGAAACATCCCCCATCAACATACTCGAATTCATGGAATCCGAAGTTAAACTTCCTCCAATCGAAAGGCCTTTGCCTTCAAAAATCTTCGTCTCAGGCTTATTTTGAATCAATAGCGTAATCATGTCCTTCCCGCCCATCATGTGACACTCTTCTAGTGATTCCTTTGACACGGGAATAAACTTACTCCGAGCATTCGTGGTACCCGACGATTTAGAAAACCAGGTAATCGGCGTAGACCACAACACTTGCTGTTCCCCTTGCATCATCCGCTCGATGTATGGGAAAAGCTCTTCGTAGGTTGAAATGGGTACCCTTTGGCGAAAAGTCTCATACGAGTTAAAATCCTCATACCCATATTTCTTCCCCCATTCTGTTTCTCTTCCCTCCGCAATTAATCGACGCAATCCATCAAATTGCAAATCCAAGGGCCTCGCATAAATTGCCTCAATCCGCGGCATCCGCCGCTTCATAAACCACAATAAAGTCTCGTTAAACAAGGACATAATTATTAATGAATCTTGGGCGCGCGATTTGGATAGTCGGTAATGATTCCATCAACACCCATAGCTACAAACTGCTTCATTTGGTCCGTGGTATTAATCGTCCATGGAATCACCTGCATGCCTTTGGCATGACAAAAAGAAATCATTTCAGCAGTCAAATATTGATAACTTGAACTGTAAATCGAGGGTTTAAAGCCTAAGGTATCCAACACATATTGAGGCTTTTCAGATTCTACGAGAGCTGACAAGCACACTTCCGGATAGGCTTGGTGATAATAGGATAAAACAGCAAAATCAAAACTTTGCAAGATCACAAATTCATTTGGAACAAATTGACGAATCTGATGCTGCACCAGATCAGCGAAGTCCTTCACCGATGCCGGCTGGGATTTCCCATATTCTGCGGGCTCCGACTTAATCTCAATGTTATAATACACAGCTTCCCCCGTTTGCTTGCGAAATGCTTCACCCAAAGCGAGAACCTCGGCAAGCAGAGGTTTGTAAGTTGGCACTGCCTTTTGCTCCAAAAACAAGCTATTCCCTCGCTTTCCTACGTCAAAACGTTTGATTTCCGCATAGGACATTTGATACAAATTCAACGCCGACTCTTCGGATCGAACAACAGCCTCTCCTGTAGGATGGCTCGCATACCGCGCATTCATGTAAGGCTCATGACTGACGACCACTTTGCCATCACCGGACAAGACAACATCCATTTCCAACACCCGCACACCGATCTCAAGAGCGTGCTTAAAAGCAGGCAGCGAATTCTCAGGGAATAATCCCCGACAGCCACGATGTCCTTGAATGAAGGGAGTTTGTGCCATGATAGAAGTACTAAACAAGATTAAAATGAGTAGAATTTTCATCCTATTTTTTCAATTGTTGCTTTTTGGCTAACGCCGCATTCACTTTTTTATATAAATCAATGAAATCTTGAGGCTCCTGAACATAGGATGCAAAGCTTTTAGCGAATCGAGTCGAATCGACACCATGTTTTTTCAATGTCGCACGCTCTAACTGATTATATAAAATGACAGAAGTATCCGCACTAACAATATTCAACGCACTAATTCTTCCCTCATCTAAATGAATATCTGCCAATATTTCGGCCATTTGATCCTCAGGAAGTCGATTCGTGGGCTTCGAATCTGAGCATCCCACACAGGCCAACAAGAGAATTAGGATAAAAAATCGCATAAACCAAATTTGATACAAATTAGAAAGCTTTTCTCGCTTTTCATCCAAAGTGCTCAAAAAATCGGTAATTTAGCAAGATTCTAAAGCTAAATTTCAGCAATCAGAAGTGGATATTCGATCGTTCCTTTCTCATATTGTGCAATTGGAAATTCGCATTCGCAAGGCGATTAACACCCAAATGCACGGCAACTTTTCCTCTATTTTTAAGGGGTCAGGCTTGGAATTTAGTGACCTTAGACAATACCATTATGGCGATGATGTACGCCACATCGACTGGAATACAACCGCAAAAGGGCACGGTACATTTGTAAAATTATTCAAGGAAGAGAAAGAACAAACCGTATTCTTTCTTTTAGACGTGAGTGCTTCACAACTAGTAGGCAAACGCAATAAAAGTAAGTTAGCAACACTCAAAGAAGTAGCTGGGGTACTCGCATTCTCCGCCATGCAAGAAGCGGGGCACATTGGCTTTTGTGCGTATTCTGACCAAAATGAGAAATTCATTGCCCCAGGTGCCGGGAAAAAACATGGGTACAAAACAATTTCGGAAATTTTCAAATTAAACCCCATGAATGTGGGAACTGACCTAAAAGCAGGTCTAAAATTCACACTTCAAGCTTTAAAGCGTAAGAGTTTAGTTTTTGTTTTGTCTGACTTTATCAATGAAAATTATGAAGATTTACTTCGTGCATTAGCATTGAAGCATGATTTGGTTGTCGTTCATCTGCAAGACAAGATAGAAACAGAATTGCCAAACATGGGAATCATTCCTGTTTACGATCCTGAGCGGAGACAAACAACGTGGGTTAATACATCTGCCAGCTCATTCCGTGAGCGGTTAAAAACAAATTTGCAAGAATATGCCTTGTTGAAAAACAAATGCAAGCAATGGCAGGCTGATTATGTGGGTATTCCGTCCGGCGAAGATTTTGTTCCCGCCTTGGTGAAATTATTTAATGTTAGAAAATGATGCAACAGGTACAAGCCATTCAGGTACAAGGCCATTTTCTGGAGGATTCGGCCAAAATTGGACAAGACATTCATTATGTATTACGCGTATCACATGCGCCCCAACAAGAAATTTTTTTCCCGAGCATCAATCAAGCCTTTGGTGTTTTCAAACCCATCAAAAAAGATTATTTCCCTACAAAAACAGGTAGCCAAAACATAAGCATTGATTCGGCGATATACACACTTCGCCAGTTTGAAATTCAAGATTACCAAACATTACGCATTCCAATCGCCATTCAAACGGAATTAGATTGTACGCTTGTTTCTCCAGCGCGAGATACCATTTATCTCAAGCGCTTGATGCCAAATGCAAAAGAAGTAAAAATTGATTCACTTATCCAATCCATTCCCATCAGTCCACTAAAACCTAAACCCGATCTAAGAAACCTCACGCTCGGGGCAATCAGCTTACTCATCACAATTGGGCTTGTTTATTGGATGTTAGGCAATCGCATTCGGCAAGGACTTAAACTCTATTTATTATGGCGAAAAAACCTAGAATTTAGACGTACATACCAAAGGTTCATGCGAAATATTTCTGGTTCTTCAAAAGGTCTGCAAAACCTAGAAAATGCAGCTTCACTCTGGAAAAATTATTTAGAACGGCTCACCGATATCCCATTTTCGACATTCACTACAACTGAAATGGTCGATAATTTACCTGATAAACGACTAGAAAAAACATTACAAGAAGTGGATTCGGCAATCTATGGAGGCAATTTTTCCTCGAAAACCTTGGAAGCCATTAAAGTTATGCTCGAAATTGCAGAAACTGTTTATTTACAAGAACGAGCTAAAATTAATCAAGAAGTCAAGCGATCATGAAATTCAACCTCTTCTATTCTTGGCATCAAGTAAAATCCATTTTTTCCTACTCGTGGGAGAATACGTTTTATCTGTACCTTATTCCCTTACCCCTCATTATCATTCTTATTCGACTAATAGTCAAAAGAAAAAACCAATCTCGTGTCGTTTTATCATTTAAAGCACCGTTTAAACAACATAAACTTACACGAATCTTAACGTTTATGCCAGACACGGTGCTCAGCCTCTGTATGATATCCATCATTATTGCACTCGCTGACCCTTACAAATCCATTTACCAAACCCGTATACAACAAGAGGGTGTAGACATTGCCCTAGGGCTCGATGTTTCATCATCCATGTTAACGAAAGACGTGCAACCCTCCCGTTTAGCCGTTGCCAAGCAAACTGCACAAGCATTTATCGCAGGACGAAAATTTGACCAAATAGCACTCGTTGCCTTTGCGGGAGCACCCTATCTCTCAAGTCCAATTACTTCAGATAGTAGTTTTTTATCATTTTCGCTACGGGCGCTTTCCCAGCAGCAAGTAACGGAAGAAGGAACTGCGTTAGGCGACGCATTAGGCATGTGCATTAACCAAATTCGAGAAGAAGCTAATCCTAAAAAAATCATTATTCTTATCAGTGATGGCAATAATACCGCGGGAAATTTAGACCCACTCACCTCAGCAGAACTCGCTAAGACATTTAAAATCAAGGTATATACGATTGCGGTAGGTAGCTCAACAGCCAGTCTTGATCCTGTCGATGAAAGTACGCTTCGGATGATTGCCAAGCATGCAAATGGACGTTTTTACCGGGCCACAGACAAGCAAACTTTACAATCCATATTCAACGAAATTGATGTCATGGAAAAATCCCGAACTTTAAAGATTCGAGAAGTAGAACATAAATCGGCCGCTCCTGTATTTTTCCAATTGGCCTTTTTCCTTTTCTTCATCAATCTACTCCTGAAAGTCCTCGGAATCAGTAACACTTTAGAAGACTAATTATGATCTTATTTCCAAATGCCAAAATCAATTTGGGGCTTTATATTACCGAAAAAAGAACGGATGGTTTTCACAATCTATCAACGTGTTTCTATCCTGTGCCTTGGTCGGATATTTTAGAAATCACGCCGCGCAGCACCTTTGAATTCAGCACGTCGGGGTTAGCTATTTCAGGAGCATTGGAAACTAACTTATGCTACCGAGCATTTTTGCTGTTGAAAGAGGCTTTCAACATAGCTCCTGTTCATATTCATTTACATAAAGTCATCCCCATGGGTGCGGGCTTAGGAGGCGGTTCATCCGATGCGGCTTTTACACTAATGGGGCTTCGGGATATGTTCAAACTTCCCCTGACGAATAAAGATTTAATCCCTTTTGCTCAAAAATTAGGAAGTGATTGTGCCTTTTTCTTATTCAATCAAGCACAGTTAGGTTCGGAGAAAGGAGATGTTCTTGCGCCAATTGACATATCGTTAACAGGAACGTTTTTGGTGATGATATACCCAAATTTTGGGATTTCAACGCAAGAGGCATATGCCGGAATCAAGCCTAAAAAAGCTCGTAAAAACTGGGAGAAGCAATTAAGCAAACCCTTAGTAACATGGAAAGAGACCATTTCAAACGATTTTGAAAATAGTCTCTTCCCTACGTATCCACAATTAGTGGAAATCAAAAATGAATTATATGCACTAGGCGCACAATACGCGGCAATGAGTGGATCAGGCTCAACAATCTTTGGTTTGTTTGACCATGAAGTCAAACTCCCTGAAAGCTGGAAAGCCTTTCAAACCTGGTCGGGCACATTGCCTTAGTCTTTCGCAAAAATAGCCTCCAAAGCTGATGCCCCGCGGATGACAACTTTCCCTTCAGGCAATTTTTTCATTGGTCGAATTCCCACCCATTCCATATCAGCACTGCGGACCTCCACAGGAATTTGTGCCATCGTACCATCTGATTTCTCAACATAAATGTAGCCTCCTTTTCCCACGCGAGCTAAACCTGCCTGCGGGATACTTAAAACTTTTTGGGCGCCAACCTGAATACTTGCATTGACAAATTGACCTACCGTAAATTTCTGCTCATCTGAATCAATCGAAAAATGGCCGTGAACAGGCGTCAGACGAGTATTCATATCTACCTGCTTGCCCACTAAGAATACTTTCCCCGTCGATTTGTTGCCCTCTCCCTCAAATTGAATGGTTTGACCAATTTTAAGCTTAGCCAGATCTCTTTCAAATACCTTTAGTTCAACGTGTTTATGCGCGACACCAACAATTTTAACCAAAACGTCCGTTGGGGTAATGTATTTGCCTATCGCCAAAGATTGATCCTGAATAAAGCCATCAATAGGTGATTTCAGTGTCAGGTTTGAACTCATTTTACCCTGTGCCAAAGCATGCATATCACACCCTAAAATTTCCAATTTCATCGCTAATGCCCGGGAAACGGCCTGAAGATTGCCTAATTCAGCCTCCGCTTGTTGGAATTTTTTCTTTGAGCCCACCTCCTCTTGCTGCAAAACTTGTTGGCGAGCGCGTTCATCCATCAGCAAACTCATTTGGCTTTGTGCCTGCAAATATTCTTGTTGCATCTGAATGTAATCCATGCTTGTAATCGTGGCTAATACCTGTCCCTTTGAGACCTGCTTACCAGGCAAAACCTCCATCGTAGACTTGACATAACCCGCAATAGGCAAGGATACCGAAGCCAAAGAGATAGGGGGGACATCCACTAATCCTGTACAGAATACGCTTTCGGCCATTGATTTCTCCTCCAAATTTCCAAATTCAATCCCTGCATTTTGCTTTTGTTCAGCAGTTAATTTGATTACAGATTGAACAACATTTGTATCTGTCGTGGATTCATTTCCACAGCTAGCCAATAAAATGGCGATTGATAATATGAGTAACTTATTCATTTCCTAAGATGGTTTCAATTTGTACGATTGACTGATTATACGCCAATACCTCTTGTAAATATTGTTCACGAATTTGCCAAGCCTGCTGCGTGTTTTGCAACATCTCTACATATTCAATTTCGCCTTGTTGATAACTCTTTAAGGCCGTTATTTCTAACCAAGCTGCTTGCGCCAAGCCAGTTTGTTGGTAATAATTAATCCCATTTATATGCTTTTCCAAAAGCGTGAACTGACTTGATAATTCTGCACTAAGTTGTGCAATCCCTTGCTCTTTTTGGCTCGCTAGGAACAACTCATTGCTTTCTGCCGCTTTGACTCTAGCCTTTTGCGCTTTGGCAAAAATAGGAATGGAGATCCCCGCTTGGACAAAATTTTGCCCCGTGTGATTTTCAATACTTTGCGTTACGGCCCCTACCCGAATGTCTGGCAAGAGTTTGTGGCGTTCTACATCTGTCAACAATTTCCCATGCTGTATCTGTTCATCAAACAACTGAATGGCAGGCATCGAGGCAATATCCTTCCCCTTTTGAAGAGTCATCGTGATGGGTTCGTCGCCTTGTATTTCAAAAGGGTTGGGGTGATTCGTCCAATATGCGAGATGGGCATAATTAGCCTTCATATCTAAGCTCAACGCTACCTGCTTTTGTTGGAATTCACGCAAGCGTGCCTCCGCAGCAACAAATTCCAATTTCCCCGTTTCACCTTCCTTATACTTCAAACTTGCCGCTCGGCGCATTTGAACATATAAACTATCTTGTTGCTTTAAAAAGGCCGCTTGTTTTTGTTGGACTAACAATTGATAATAATACCATTTTACGCTTGCCGCAACCAGGCTTCGAGTTAAAGCTAGTCGCTTTTCTGCTATCATTTTTTGCGAGCTTAACGCTTTCACCTGCGCTTTCATCAAAGATGGCCAAGGAATACTTTGGTTGGCCATAACCGTGTAGTCTTGGCTAAAGTATGTTTGCGTTTTGCCATATTGAAAATCAATCGTCCCCTTGGGAAGTTCACGCCCAGTGGCTATAAGTGCATCCGCCGTTTGAACTTCAAGTCCTCCCGAGCGTATTAAACTGTTCTTTTGCAGTGCCTCTGCGACACACTGATTTAAACTTAACTTAGGCGTTTGCGCCTGAGCGTTTGTTATGCCTGAGCCCAATACCATTAAAATCAATAAGGCACTTGTTGCCTGGCGCTCTTTTCTACCCATTAGAATCGAATATACCACCGGAATCACAACCAAGGTCAAAAAAGTCGCTGTGAGTAATCCACCGATAACAACGGTTGCCAAAGGTCTTTGAACCTCTGCACCCGGTGAAGTACTTAGGGCCATAGGCAAGAAACCAAGGGAAGCGACAGCTGCCGTCATAATGACCGGGCGGAAGCGCAAGGCAAGGCCTTTCTGTAATCGCTCCTCAACGGATAGGCCTTCATTTGCCAGTTGCTTAAAGAAGGATAATAGCACAATACCATTCAGAACTGCAACACCAAACAAAGCAATAAAACCAATGCCCGCAGATACGGAAAAAGGCATTCCTCGCAACCATAAGGCCCAAATTCCACCGATTGCCGATAAAGGAATGGCCAAATAAATAATGGATGCCTCTAAAAATGATTGGAAAGTAAAAAACAATAGCACAAAGATTAAGACCAAGGCAATAGGCACAACGAGGCCCAACCGAGATTTCGCGGCTTGTAAATTTTCAAAGGTTCCCCCATAGGTCACATAGTAACCCGCAGGCAATACCACTTTTTCTTTCATGACTTTTTGAATATCAGCTACAACACTTTCTACGTCACGATTACGCACATTGATTCCAATCGTAATTCTACGGTGGGTATCATCACGGGAAACCTCCACGGGTGCGTTTTCAAAATCAACCTCAGCTACATCTTGCAATGGAATTTGCCCCCCATTAGGAAGCTCAACATACAATTCGCGGAGATTTTGGATGTCTTGTCGGTGCAAAGAATCCATCCGAACAACCAAATCAAATCGTTTTTCCCCTTCCATCACAATTCCAGCCGATTCACCCGCAAAAGTTGTCTTAACCAATTGATTAATCGCTTGAATGTTCAATCCATATTGGGCTAGTTTCGCACGATTAAATTTCACAACTAATTGAGGAATACCATCAATCTGCTGCACTTTGATATCGCCTACCCCATCTATTTTCCGGATATGCCGGGCAGCATCCGTGGCATGCTCGAACAATAATCCTAAATCTTCCCCGAAAATCTTGATGGCGATATCCGACTTAACTCCCGCAATCAATTCATTAAATCGCATTTGAATCGGTTGCGTAAATTCGAAATTTACCTCGGGAAATGCGTTTAAAGCTTCATCCATTTTAGCCTCCAGTTCTTCAGGACTGTGCGCTTTTTTCCAGTCTTTGGGCTCTTTCAAAATAATCAACAAATCACAGGCATTGATTCCCATAGGATCTGTAGGAATTTCAGAAGCACCTATCCGAGAAACAACTTGTTTGATTTCATCCGGAAATTGCTTCATCAACAGTTTTTGTGCTTCGGTATTCACATGAATACTTTGACTCAAGGATGCGTTGGTTGGTAAGACAACCTCCACCGCAAAATCTCCTTCATTCAATTCTGGAATAAATTCTCCCCCCAAGGTGGTAAATAAACCTATACTTCCTACAAGAAGAACAGAAGATAGTATCACAATGAGTTTAGGTTTGCTCAACGCCCAATTGACCATCGGTTTATAGCGGCTAAACATCGCATTCATGATTCTATCTGCAATGGTAACCTTGTGGTCAATCTTTTTGCTTAAAAACAAAGCCGATGCCATAGGCACATAGGTTAAGGAAAGAATCAAAGCCCCTATAATGGCAAAACTCACCGTTTGAGCCATGGGTCTAAACATTTTTCCTTCAATTCCACCTAAAGCCATGATGGGGAAATACACGATCAAAATGATGATGACACCAAAAGCGGCCGACTGGAATATCGCTTTGGCTGAAATTCCTACTTCTTCATCCATGTCGTGTTGCGAAAGGATTTCCCCTTTTTTATGGGCGTGTAGTCTGTGAATAATTGACTCCACAATAATGACGGCGCCATCAACAATTAAGCCAAAATCGATGGCCCCTAAACTCATTAAGTTTGCAGATACTCCGAAAATATGCATCATCGCAAAGGCAAAAAGGAGGCATAAAGGAATGACAGAGGCAACAATCAATCCTGCACGGAAATTTCCTAAGAGCAAGACCAAAATGAAAACAACGATCAAGCCTCCCTCGATCAAATTCTTTTCAACGGTGGAAATCGCCTTGCCGATCAGAACGCTGCGATCCAAGAAAGGAACGATTTTTATACCTTGTGGCATCGTTTTCTGAATTTCTTCCATGCGGACTTTTACATCCTTAACAACTTCATTCGCACTAGCTCCTTTAAGCAATAGCATCACGGCGCCTACCACTTCGCCCTCTCCATTTCGTGTCATGGCACCGTAGCGAACCGCTTTGCCAAACTGAACCGTAGCAACATCCTTCACGCGAATAGGCGTTCCGGCAGGTCCTCTTTGATCTACCACGACATTCTCTACATCAGCTAGGCTCCCTAGCATACCTTCCGTTCGGATGAAATACACATCGGTTCCTTTTTCGAGGTAACTACCCCCTGAATTGGAATTATTGTTTTCTAGGGCCGTAAAGATTTGATTGACCGTTACATGCATGGCACGAAGCCTTTCAGGGTTAACCGCCACTTCATATTGCTTCAAATTCCCTCCAAAAGAGGAAACCTCCACCACGCCAGGAATTCCCAACAACTGGCGTTTAACTATCCAATCCTGATAAGTTCGCAAATCCGCGAGCGAATATTGATCTTTAAATGCGGGATCAACTTCCAAGGTGTATTGGAAAAACTCTCCTAATCCTGTCGTGATTGGAGCCATTTCGGGAACCCCAGCCCCCTTTAACAAATAGGGTTCTGCGCCTTTAAGTTTTTCAGAAACTTGCTGGCGCGCCACATCCATGGCCACAGCATCATCAAAAACGACCGTAATGATGGATAGACCCATACGAGAGACTGAGCGAATACCTTTAACATTGGGTATCGTTCGCAATGAAATCTCGAGCGGATAAGTGATGAACTTCTCAACTTCCGATGCGGCAAGGGCCGGCGATTGCGTAATGACCTGCACCTGATTTGATGTAATATCAGGCAATGCATCAATCGGCAGCTTGCTGAGCGAATATCCACCCCAAAATACAAGGCCGAGAACAAATAGACCAACAACTAATTTGTTGCGGATACTGAATGAAATAATGGAATTAATCATAAGTATGTAATTATGTAAGAAAATTGAAAAACAATCTTCTTATGCCCGGGGAGGCGCAATTAGCACACGTTCCAATGAAAATTGGTATTGATTTTCCCAATATATCCGTAAACGACGAATCGCTAATAAAACTATTGGGATCAGTAGCATTAATTGAAAAACAGGAAGCACAAAACCCGCGGAACCTGAGAAGTCAAAATGCGGCAAACTTGGGTGCTTGGTGGTTTTGTTGTGTTTAGAATCCGCGGCATAATGCATCCAAAGGAAATCGATGAAGCGGAAGGTATCGCCGGAGATTTTTTTGTGATCTTGAAAATGTTTGAGTAGTTCATTCGCTTTAAAAGACTGTTCCAATCCAACCTTGGGAATCAAACTCCCAGAGAAGAAAAGTATGAACAAGAAAAAAGCGATTACATTTTTCATCTCTCAAATGTAGAAAAAATTCGAAATTTATTGGATATTTATAGGCTCAAATTATTTAAACAGTTGAGAATAAGGCCAAACCCTCCTTTTGAGGGAATTAATTATGGATGAAATCAATCTTTTGTGGCATCAATTAACTGATTCAGAAACAATCATTCGCTCCGGCCTTTTTGTTATCACCTGCATCGTATTCGCTGAAAATGGCTTATTTTTTGCATTTTTCCTTCCTGGTGATTATTTGTTATTCCTCACAGGAGTATTTGGAGGAACTGGTGTTTTAAAAGAACCTTTAAGCACCATCTTGTTAAGTATTTTCCTCGCGGCTGTTCTAGGCTCCTTACTCGGCTACCTCGTAGGTCGTTTTTTTGGCAATTCCTTGCAGCGAAGACCCGATAGCCTATTTTTCAAGAAAAAACATTTAGATTCGACCCGTGAGTTTTTCGAAAAATACGGCTTTATGGCCTTAGTAATTAGTCGTTTTTTACCCGTTGTCAGAACCTTTACTCCCATTTTGGCAGGAATTAGCCACATGGCCTGGTACAGTTTTATTTTGCTGAATCTTGTGGGAGGAGCAATGTGGGTTGGTATTTTAGTGGCAGGGGGTTATTACATGGGTCAATACTTCCCGTGGATTATCAATTATGTCCAATACATCATATTGTTTTTCTTGGGGATTACAACATTTACCCTCATTAAAGGCTATTTGAAATTACGCAAATGATCGAGCAATTTGGATATGTCGCTGCATTCTTATTAGCAGGTATCGCTTTTTTAGGCTTGGTACTCACACTTGCAAGTTTTATTCGCCCTAGCCGTCCGAATGAAGAAAAATTAAGTACCTATGAATCAGGGGAAGAACCTGTGGGCAATGCAAATACGCGCTTCAATCCACGTTTTTACGTAATTGCACTACTCTTTGTTCTATTTGAAGTTGAATTAATTTTCCTATTCCCTTGGGCCGTTGTTTTCAGCAATAAAACACTTCGAGCCTTTCCAAACTGGACCACTTATGCCTTATGGGAAATGTTTTTATTTGTGGGGATTCTAAGCATAGGTCTCGCATTTGCTTGGAGACGTGGATACCTCAATTGGGAAAAACCCGTTCAAGAATTAAAGGATATTGAAAGCCCTATTCCTGAAGACGTCTATCAGCGTTATAAAAAGCGTTAAAAAGCAGGATCTACGCTGTAAACTTTATTTCTGAATTTCAAGGCTAATACAAGTTCATGTGAACCCAACGAAGTACGCAATGGGCCGTTTACATGCGTTTCATATGAATAACTCAAATTAATTTGTTGGCTCAAGTGCATCCCAAACAAAAATCCTATCGCTTCTTTGTGTCGATAGCTTGCCCCTGCCCAAATCGCATCATTAAAGGTAACGCGCATATTGGCTTCCATGCCTAATGAAATTCCTTTCATATACTTTACCAGGAGTGATGGGGAATAGGTCCAAAATTCTCCAGACTTAATCTCCATGCCGGTTTGTAGGAAAATATTGGGACTTGTACTTCCCAACAACAAGGCTTGATTGTAAACTTTATACGCATCGGCTTCATCAGGGTAAAACGTTTTGCGCGTTAAGGTATCAGCGCCATCACTCGTTCTTAAATAACTGAAGCTATCAAATATGAGCTGATTAGCAGACAAGCCGATGTAAAAATTACGATTATAGTATAAGGCCCCTACATTAACGAGCGATTGCCCACCCGAAACTTGACCGCTGGGGGCTAAAGATGGTAAATTTTGATCTTGGTACATAATGAAAGGATCACCCGGATCCTTCACATTAAAACCTGTCATATTCAAGGATCGGAAATAGTACCCTGCGGTAGCACCTACAGCAACTTTGTTTTCTCCCCCGACAGAAAGGTGATAGGCATACGTTCCGGCAATCGAGTTACTCGTCAATCCTCCTATCTGATCCGAATAGGCTTGAATACCAATACCCTGATGAAACCCGCTACGTTTGGTCTTTTGGCGGATATAAGTGGGCGAAAAGTTTCTACGTATCGTTTTCGACATGAAAGGCGTACGACCTGTGGACGTGCGATCCGATTTATCTATGGCTAAATTTGCGGTCACATAAGCTGTTTTATTTGCTGTATTTAGCCCGGTCCATTGCGTACGGAATCCTGATTTAATGTCAATATAATCCTCAAAACCCGCAAAGGCAGGATTATAAACATATTTATTCATCATAAACTGCGTAAACTGAGGCGTTTGCTGCGCAAAGCCTACAAAAGTTAGCATGAAGAATAAAAGGAAAATTAAAAATCTCATTCGATTGGTATAGAACCACAAATTTCGCTTAAATATATTTAATTTCGTTCGAACTTTCCGGAAATCTATGGGGTTTTTACGGAATGGTTACCAACATATAAGGCCAATGCAAACTCAAACATATCCGCTCAATCAAATAAATGGCTTCGGTAAACTGCTAAAAAACTATTTAGCAGATGATTCAGCATTAAAATCCTTATATGGTCATGCACCTACCCTCGCTTCTTTCCAGGCACAAATCGATTCTAAAAAATCAGTTAACCGACCACTTTTAGTTGAAGTTTTAACAGATCAATACCAAGGACTACCCAATATTCCCAATATCAATAGCTTGGCGGAATCAAACACGTTCACCGTTACCACGGGTCATCAGCTGAACTTATTCACGGGACCACTATACGTCATTTTCAAAATCGTCTCTACGATAAATCTAGCAAGGCAACTGAAAAAGACCTATCCTACATACAATTTCGTCCCTGTCTATTGGATGGCATCCGAGGATCACGACTGGGATGAAATAAACCATTTACACTTATTTGGCAAGAAAATCCAATGGGACACCGAACAAAAAGGGCCTGTAGGGCGCTTTGATATTTCCGGCTTGAACAGCATATGGTCAGAACTGCCAAACGGCATTCCTGTTTTCAAGGAGAGCTATGCTGATGCAAAAAACCTGGCTGATGCCGTTCGCAAATACATGCATGCGCTATTTGGACAGGAAGGCTTGGTCTGTTTGGATGCGGATGATGCGCGCTTAAAAAGCAGCTTTATTCCAATTATGGAGGCGGATTTGTTGGCCAATAAACACCTAGCCTGCATAAATTCCAGCAACGATATCTTAACTAATTTGGGATACAGTCCTCAAATTTATGCGCGTGAAATCAATTTCTTCTACATGCTCGACGGTATGCGGGAACGAATCGAAAAACAGGGCGATGTCTATAAGGTACTGAATCAGGCGACACAATTTGATACTGAATCGTTAAGCGCTGAAATTAAAGCCCATCCCGAACGCTTCAGTCCGAATGTTGCTTTACGCCCCTTATACCAAGAGACCATTCTTCCCAATTTAGCCTATTTGGGCGGCGCGGCAGAAGTGGCCTATTGGTTCCAGTTGAAGGGCATTTTTGATTTACACCAAACGCCATTCCCGATTTTACTTCCTCGTAATTTTGGCATCATTATTCCGCCTTTGGAAGCGGCCCGACTAGAAAAATTGGAATTAAGTATTCCGGATATTTTCCAGGATGAGCGTAGTTTGAGACAACAATTTGTCGACAGGCATACAAAACATGCGTTGGATCTAGGAAATGAGCAGGAACGTTTATCCAATCTGATGTCGAAAATTGCCCAAAAAGCACAGGCCATCGATGAAACCTTGGAGGCCTCTGTTTTAGCGGAAGAAACTCGCTGGCAAAAAGGGCTTGAACGGCTAAGCAAAAAAATGCGTAAGGCGGAAGAACGTAACCAAGCTGTAGGTTTAGGGCAAATTCAAGCCATCAAAAATACGCTTTTCCCGGAGGGGACTTGGCAAGAGCGCCACACCAACTTCCTTGAGTTTTACCTCAACTACCCAAATCTACTTGTAGATTTACTAGCGACATTAGATCCGCTGAAGTTTGAATTATTTGTCATGTACTTACCTGAAAAAGATGCCTGAAAAACTTAGTCCTGAGGCGTTTTTAACGGCTGCGGATCAATATCCTATCTTGGATGTTCGCTCCCCAGGAGAATACCAACGCGCACACATTCCTGGTGCCATTTCCTTTCCGATATTTGACGATGCAGAACGTGCCCGCGTAGGTACAACCTATAAGCAAGTTGGGAAAGACGCCGCAATCGAGCTAGGACTGGAATTCGTAGGTCCTAAAATGGCTCAATGGGTGAAGATGGCCAAGAAAATCGCCGTGGACAATACCATCCTCGTGCATTGCTGGCGTGGCGGCATGCGCTCTGGAAGCATGGCTTGGTTATTTGAGACCGCTGGCTTAAAGGTCAAAATACTCGTTGGCGGCTACAAAGCCTACCGCAATTATGTCCTAAGCGAATTTGATCGTAAGATTCCATTCGTGGTTTTAGGAGGGAAAACAGGTAGTGGAAAAACCGATATTTTACTCGAGATGCAAAAGCGGGGTGCGCAGGTCATCGAT
Source organism: Cytophagaceae bacterium UBA6715 (assembly GCA_002454335.1). Taxonomy (GTDB): domain Bacteria; phylum Bacteroidota; class Bacteroidia; order Cytophagales; family Spirosomataceae; genus Aquirufa. The sequence continues at coordinate 111,335 of DKIP01000058.1, forward strand.
TTGGAAGGCATTGCCCATCACCGTGGGTCTGTATTTGGGCACTTGGGACTAGCCCCACAACCCACGAGTGAACATTTTGAGAACGAGGTTGTAGGAAAGCTCCGACACATGGATTATGGCAAGCCTATTTGGATTGAAGACGAAAGTAGGCACATCGGAAAAGTATTTATGCCATTGGGTTTGTATACTCAGCTTCGTGCTGCACCGGTTTTATTTTTAGATATTCCCGCAGAATTTCGTTTACCTCATTTGGTCGAAGTATATGCCCATTATCCCAAAGAAGCGCTAGCCCATGCCGTAGGAAAAATTAAAAAACGCTTGGGAGGCGATTTCTACAAAAGTGCGCTGGAGGCTTTAGAAATGGATGATTTTACGCGCGTGGCTGCAATAACCTTGAATTACTATGATAAAGCCTATGTACATGGTTTGCACCAAAGACCAGCAGAACAAATTCAAGAAATTGCCATACATACATTAGAAACCACTGCACAAACGGATGCGGTCATGGCACATCCACTTTGTCAAACCCGATTTTCGTAAAGCCTATGTTACCTGAAAAATTCCTAACAGAAATATTGGATCGTCATGTGAATACAGACTCCTTTCCTGCTACATCCGATATTAAAAAACTATTTACAAAAATTGTGCTGACGCTATTTCCAGAACAGGCCCGTAAACAATTTTGCCAAATAGAAGACTTGCGTCTAGTATGGGAATCCATCGAAAATGGATTGGAAAGTTTGTTGCATGCCATGGCGGATAAATTAGCTGACACGCCACAAAACATTACAGCAAGGTACATGGAGCGGATTCCTGGGATTTATCAATTGCTGTTAACAGATGTGGAGGCGATGGTGAATGGTGATCCCGCAGCGACGACAGATTATGAAGTTATTCGTACCTATCCGGGATTTTATGCCTTAGCGTTTTATCGATTGGCACATGGCCTTCACGAGGAGAAAGTACCTTTAATTCCTCGAATTTTAACGGAATATGCCCATTCCAAAACGGGTATTGATATTCATCCCGGAGCTCAAATAGGTCAATACTTTTTCATGGATCATGGAACGGGTATTGTGATTGGAGAAACTTGTGTGATTGGTGAACGCGTAAAAATCTATCAAGGTGTGACCTTGGGAGCGCTTTCCGTAGACAAGTCGATGGCATCCACCAAGCGACATCCGAGTATTGAAGATGGAGTCGTTATTTATTCTGGTGCTACGATTCTCGGAGGAGACACGGTCGTAGGAGCTAATTCCATCATTGGTGGAAACGTGTGGTTGACTCGCAGTGTGACGGCCAACACAAAAATATATCATCAAGAAAATCAAAAAATCATTCAAGAATAAGATGGCTGCTTTATTAGATTTGGTGGGCAATACACCCCTCGTTGATTTGAATAAATTGCACAATAACCCCAAGGTTCGCATATTGGGTAAGTTGGAAGGCAATAATCCCGGTGGTTCGGTCAAAGATCGCGCAGCCAAAAACATGATTGAGTCTGCCCTTCAGCGAGGTGACATCAAACCCGGCATGAAATTAATCGAAGCCACATCAGGAAATACCGGAATTGCTTTGGCGATGATTGCGCGTTTATTTGATTTAGAAATCGAATTAGCCATGCCCGCTAATTCTACACGAGAACGCGTATTAACGATGGAAGCCTTTGGGGCAAAAGTTACCCTCACGGAAAGCATCGAATCTGCGCGTGATTATGCCGTGGAAAAAGCTGCATCTGGAACGTATGTTTTATTGAATCAGTTTGAAAATCCGGACAACTATTTAGCCCATTACAAAACGACAGGGCCCGAGATTTACCGGGATACACAAGGGAAAGTCACCCATTTTGTCAGTTCGATGGGAACGACAGGGACGATTATGGGAACGTCAATGTATCTAAAGGAGCAGAATCCAGCCATTCAGATTGTGGGCTGTCAGCCAACAGAAGGGTCTAAAATTCCTGGGATTCGTCGGTGGCCTGAGGCTTACCGACCGAAAATCTACCAACCGGAACGCGTAGATCGCATCATGGACATTTCGGAAGAAGAGGCAACAGCAATGACCCGCCGGATGGCGAAGGTAGAAGGTGTATTTGGTGGAATGAGTAGTGGCGGTGCCGTGGCAGCAAGTATTCGCTTAGCGAATGAATTAGACGAAGGACTTATTGTATGTATCATTTGCGACCGTGGGGATCGCTATTTGTCGAGCGGATTATTTGGCGAGTAACACGCCCATTAATTGATAATGCGTCGGAGACATCCAGCGCATTTGTTGGGAGCCTTCTATCGAATAGGTCTGTACATGCCCATCTGTAAAATTCATGTGTAATTTTTTGTGTGTTTCGAAAAGAAAATTCTTTTCGTCAATGACAATTTCAACCTTGGCGGGTCTATCCAACGCATCCAATTGAATGTATAATTTCTTAACGTCCAAATTTTCATTAGCTTTCAACGAATACCAAACAAATCCATCCTCAGACAGATTATCGTAGGCCGACGCAGCAGCTGGAGTATTCAAGTCGGCATGCAGAAACATCGCCCATTCTTGCTTCCAATCAATCGTGGGAAGTTGTTTTTCTTCCTTTTTCCCGTCCAATAAAATAGTTTTTTGTACTTTTTGCGGATGTCTGCCAAGGGAGTCTATCTGGGCTGTGAGGTATTTCTCCCAAGGGTAAAATACGGGTTTTGCACTTTCCTCAGTAGCAGGTTTACATGCGAAAATGAGGCAGGATAAAAGCAGGGAATAAGAGATTCGGGAAATCAACATAGCTTAAAGGTAAAAAAAATCCTTGACGCTAGAAAACGTCAAGGATTGTGTGAACTAGGCTCCAATCATTTCATCAATAGGAATACTAAGGACACGAGTTAAATGGTAGAGTTTTTGAGCATTTGGATAGTGCTTACCTGATTCCCAATAATTATAAGCACTTTGGCTAACTCCTACTGCAGATGCAACTTGCTGTTGTGTCATCCGTTTAGATTGCCGAGATTTAATCAGTAGGACTGAAAAAAGATGTTTTGTTTTCATGATGATTAGGGTTAGGTGAATTTTTCATTCGGGAATATTTAAAAATGAATGTTTAAATGCAATGCTTTTGCCTATATATTTCATTATTTATCACTATTTCGGTTGATTTATTTATAAAACGGCACAACATTTGATAAAATGGAAATAAATTTTCCCTTTAAGAAAGTTTCAAAATAAAAAGCCCGAGACAAACTGCCTCGGGCTTTCAACTTGTAGATTAATCTTATAAATTTCCTTTTTTCAATTCACGCACGGCAAAGTCGGCTGCACGAGCTGTCATTGCCATGTAGGTCAAGGAAGGATTCACGCAAGAAGCAGATGCCATGGCAGCACCGTCTGTCATGAATACATTTTTCACTTCGTGAACTTGGTTGTGCTTGTTCACAATCGAGTTCTTCACAGAGGTACCCATGCGTGCGGTTCCCATTTCGTGGATACCTAAACCGATGTGTGTAGTTTGGCTATTATACGCGTTAATATTTTTGAAACCAGCAGCTTCTAACATTTCAGCCGCATCATTCATCATATCTTGACGCATTTTGATTTCGTTTTCACCAAAATTAGCTTCGAATGAAAGGATCGGTAAGCCCCACTTATCTTTTTGGTCACTCAGCGTAAAACGATTGTTTGGATCTGGTAAAATTTCACCGAAACCACCAAAACCAACAGTCCATTGACCCGGATGTGTTAAGCTTTCTTTGAATTGTGCACCGAAACCATCTTGACCAACTCCACGTCCCCAACCTTCACGGCTAGCACCCCCTTGGTAACCAAAGCCACGCGTATATCCACGCTTATCTTTACCCCAGTTACGGTAACGTGGAATATATAAACCGTTAGGACGATTACCGAACATGTAATCTTTTTCAAAGCCTTCAACGGTTGCTGATGCACCTACCCCTAAATGGTGGTCCATAATGTTACGGCCTAATTGGTCAGAATCATTACCCAAACCATTTTGGTAACGGTTCGATTTCGAGTTCATCATAATTGCAGTAGAGCCAATTGCCCCTGCGTTTACGAAAATAATTTTTGCGAAATACTCTTTATGCTCCAAGGTGTTTTGATCAATCACGCGAACACCTTTTGCTTTTTGCGATTTCTCATCGTAGATAATTTCAGCTACGATTGCATTGTGTACCATCGTTAAACGACCCGTACGTTGTGCAGCTGGTAAAGTTGCCGACAAAGAGCTAAAATAAGCTCCATAAGGACAGCCACGCATACATTTATTGCGGTAGTTACAAGAAGAGCGACCTAGGTCCGTATGTTGCTTACCCGGTTTTGTCAAGTGTGCCACACGACCTACTGTCACGGGACGACCTAATTTTTTATCCACTGCATTTTTGAAGTGAACCTCAGGAGCTGTCATCTGCATCGCAGGCAAAAAATCTGAATCTGGCAATACGTCTAAGCCTTCTGCTTGACCTGAAATACCCGCAAATTTCTCCACGTATGAATACCAAGGTGCCAAATCATCATAGCCAATTGGCCAAGGTGTACCAACGCCTTCTTTTTCATTCGCTAAGAAATCTTCGCGATTCCAACGGTAGGTTTGACGCCCCCATAACAAAGATTTACCTCCTGTGTGGTAGGCACGGATCCAATCGAATCCACCTTTCTTTTCGATATAAGGATTTTGCTTATCATTTTCGAATAAGTAGCGATGCTCTTCGCCTGGCGTATAACCCGTACGCATTCCTGCCCAATATTCCTCGGCAGCCATGTTTGTCGGCCGACCGCGGTGGTCGAATTCCCATGGATTTTTCATCGCTGTTTCATAGCCTTCGATGTGTTTGATCTCACGACCACGTTCCATCACGGCAACTTTCAAGCCTTTTTCTGTTAATTCTTTTGCAGCCCAACCACCCGAAATACCGGATCCAATGACGATAGCGTCAAACGTTTGGCTTTTGATTGCATCTATATTAAGATTCATTTCTCGTAGGTTTTGGGATTAATAAACAAATGATTTTTGATCAGGCTTCATATTTGAAATGACTTCAAACTTACCTGGAACGGGATGGTATTCGAAAGAACCTTCGATGCCTTTTTCAGATGTGTAGTAACCTAACAAAGTCAATTCTTTCATCACGCGCCAGAATGGAACACCACCGGCGCCTTCTAAAATATCCTTGTCCACATTGTCTCCCACTTTCACTTTACTAGCAGAATAAGATTTCATCAATTCCTTCGTATCTGCCTCTAACAAGGTTAACATGGCAACCTGCGCATCATGTGATTGATCTAAGAACTTCGCTTTCGCTAAGTTATCGACACCTTTTTTGAAGCTCACATGCTCAGGTTTTTTGTAGCAATCGTTCAACATCATTTCGATGAAAGGAGGGACACCTGCTTCAATGGCACCTGCGGTAGATGTTTTAGGAATAATGTGTTCAGCCACGGCAGCAACGATTTTGCGTTGGCTATCTGTCAATGTGAAGGTACCCGCTTCCGCGATAATACCTGCATTTTTTGCCTCCATAGCAAATAAGGTAGGGGCGCTAAAAACACCTCCAACGAGCATTGCTATTCTTGAGACAGCATCTCTTCTCTTAAGCATAGTTTTATTGTTAAATTGTTCAGGTCGGTTATTTAATTTTTTTTCAAAATTAGATAAGCCACAAAAATAATCAGAATCTTCGTTTTTCAAGGATTTATTTGGCTTTTTCTAACTTTAAAACCAAATCAATCCGGTATGGAGGTAGCTGTTTCACATCAATATGGACACCATTTTTTTCAAACAAACCGTTTAGCGTATTTGTTTCGCCTAACATCGCCACGGCTCCTTTTTTATAAGTCCCAGGAATAAAAAGACTTTCATCTTGTGGGCGCTTCAATAAGTGAACATACACATGGGTATCCGTCTGCGTAGTCACCCCCCAGGTTTGTGGACTCAATGGCCCCCCGCGCGTACCGTAAACAGATTCTCCGTGGCCTTTCAACCAGCGACCAGCTACTGCCAATGAATCCGTAAACTCGGGTTGGATTTCCCCAGTGGGCATCGGACCTACGTTTAATAATAAGTTCGCATTTCGTCCGGCCGCGCCAACCAACAAATGTATGATTTGCTTGGGTGTTTTAAATTTACGGTCGGTGATATTGAATCCCCAGGCGCCATTAATGGTTTCACAAGTCTCTAAAGGTAAAGTAGAGGTTTGCTGAAAACTCAGTCCCGAATGATTTTCGCCGGGCAAATCCCGTTCAAACATTTGGAAATCCTCTCCAGGAATCGGGTCCAAATGGTGATTGTTCCCAATCAAACAAGCCGGCTGTAATTGATGGATCAAGCTGTAAATTTCATCATATTTCCAGTCGATGCGCGACTTACGATCCGCACTACCTTCTGTATTCGTTTGATCCCAATGGCCATCAAACCAAATGTTATGAATCTCCCCGTAATTTGTTAACAACTCAGTTAACTGGGCCTTCATAAATTTTAGGTATGAGGCATAATCGCCTTTGCCTTTCCGACCGCTTTTTTGGCCCGTACGACCTGTTTCCCAGGGATAATCTTCTCGGTACCAGTCCAAAGTCGAATAATACAAGCCTAATTTCATGTCGTGCTTTTTACATGCTGCAGCTAATTCCTTGAGCGCATCTCGCTGGAAAGGGCTGTTGGTAATTTTCCATTCAGATTGTTTGGTATCCCAGTTTGAAAAACTATCGTGATGGCGCGTAATGAAAATCACATATTTCATGCCTGCATTTTTTGCGGTTAAGACCCAATCTTCCGCATTGAATTTGCTCGGGTGGAAGGCCGGTAAAAGACGATTGTATTCATCTTTACGAATGCCTTTATTGTTCATGACCCACTCGCCATCGCCGAGGATACTGGATAAGCCCCAATGAATGAACATGCCATATTTGCGATCTTGAAAGGCTTTGCGTTCGGCTAAATTCACTTCCGAGGGAGTGTATTGTTGGCTTATGGCCTGAAAACTGGCAAATAGGGCAAATAATAGAGTGATTTTCTTCATAGGTCTAGGTTTAGAATCAGCAAATTATCATTTTTTTGGATAGGTTTATGCGGAAGTAGATAGGATTTTTGGGGGATTTTTTTGTTTTTTGTACCGCTACTGCAGGTTCATATACCCTGGCAGCCTATCAGCTAAAAATTACTTATGCAAGAAGTTTCTCCTATTTTCGACAATAATAAAATCCCTGTTAAAAAACTCTGGCAAGTCATCATCGCCTCTTCAGTAGGGACGGTGATTGAGTGGTACGATTTTTACATTTTTGGCAGTTTATCTGCAATTATTTCCCTTTCTTTTTTTCCAAAAGATGACCCTACAGCGGCATTTTTATCTACACTCGCGGCATTCGGAGCGGGATTCGTCGCAAGACCTTTTGGAGGAATTTTGTTCGGTAGATTGGGTGATAAGATAGGTCGGAAATACACCTTTTTATTAACGCTTCTATTGATGGGAGGCTCCACATTCGCCATTGCATTGATCCCATCATATAGCGAGATTGGTCTCGTCGCTCCAGCCATTTTATTGCTTTTACGAATCATTCAAGGACTCGCATTAGGTGGCGAATATGGAGGTGCGGCAACCTACGTGGCAGAATATGCCCCCGATGCGCAACGTGGAAAATATACAGCCTACATCCAAACGACAGCGACAATTGGGTTTTTCGTTTCCATTGTCGTGATTTTGATTTGTCAAAACCTCATGGGCGACGCCACATTCAAGGACTGGGGCTGGCGAGTGCCTTTCGCATTATCAGGAATTTTGGTGATCGTATCCTATTTCATTCGTCGGAACATGCATGAGTCGCCCCTGTTCTCGAAATTAAAGAAAGAGGGCCGACTGTCAGAAAATCCACTCAAAGAAGCTTTCTCAACGAAAGCAAATCGCCGCTTGATGTTGATCGCGATGTTTGGTGCGATTGTGGGACAGGGGGTTGTGTGGCACACAGGCCAATTTTATGCGCAGATATTTATCAACAAAATTCTAAAGGTTGATTTTACAACGACCAATTTGATCATTGCAGCATCTTTGGTTGTGGGAACGCCTTTGTTTGTGGTTTTCGGAAGTTTATCAGATCGTATGGGTCGCAAGAAAATCATGTTGGGCGGCATGGCCCTCGCAGCCATTTTCTATTATCCGCTCTTCGCATGGATGTCGGACATCGTCGCCCAGGAGGGGACTTTGATCAACGACGCCTACCAATTATCGATGAAAGGGAAGGTTGAATTAGCCTTCATTTGCACGTGCTTAGTGACCTTTGCTTCTATGGCCTACGGTCCTATCGCGGCTTTTTTGGTGGAATTATTCCCGACCAAAATACGCTATACCTCGCTGTCTGTACCCTATCACTTTGCAAACGGAATCTTTGGAGGATGTGCACCCTTTGTGGCTACATGGCTTGGAGCAGTGACCCATTCAAACTTCTCTGGAATTTTCTATCCGATTGCACTTTCAGCCTTGACGGTGATTGTGGGGGTCTTGTATCTACCCGAAACGAAAGGGAGGGCGTTAATGGATTAAAA
>DKIP01000058.1:119938-123581 GCA_002454335.1 Cytophagaceae bacterium UBA6715
TTATAAATTCGGTGATTTGATTCGATTAATGAATATCGCTGCCAAAACAATTGGCAAAGAGAAAAGCACAAATCGCATCGAAATGGATGCCCCAGCATCTGCCATCAAGCCAAATAAACTTGGCCCTAAAATCGCCCCAAAACGTCCCATGCCCATCGCTAATCCCACGCCTGTAGAGCGAATTTCTGAAGGATAAATGCGCGTGGAAGCCGGATACATGGAATTGAATCCGCCCTGTACAAAAAAGCCAATGCCGAATGTCAAGGCAAACTTCAATAGAAAATCTTGGTCTAAATTTCCATATAAATTCAAGAGCACAAATGCGAGCAGAACATAAATCATGATCACGCGCTTGATGCCTATCCGACCAATCAAAATACCCATCACAAACACGCCCGAAAAAGCACCTAGGTTCATCGCCGTTCCGATGTAAGTAGCAAGTTCAAATGGCATGCCCGTTTGTTTGGCAAGAATGGGAACCCAGCTCAACACGGTATAGAGGGTGATGAATCCAAAGAAAGTGGCTAACCATAAATAAATGGTGGATTGGCGGAATTCCGACACAAAAAGATCCCGCCAGGAAGCACGTTTCACCTGCATGTTAGCTCGGTTCAAATAAGCCGGAGATTCTGGAAGAACAAAAAATACGGCAACCAACATCGTCAAGGAGAATAATCCTGCAGTCAAATAGGCAAAGCGCCAACCGTACAAAGGCACCATCCAAGCACTCGCAAAACCCGTTAAAATCGCCCCGAGCGGCCAACCGCCTTGCACAATCCCGACATTAAAATCACGTGTTTTATCTGTGGAGAACTCTGAGGCAACCGTTGCCAAATTGGGCAAAATCCCGCCGATCCCTAAACCGGTCAGAGCCCGACAAACCAAAAGCAAAGCATAATTAGAAGAGAAATAGGCCAACAACATGCCCGAGCTGATCAGGAATAAGGAAATCAAAAATATCATCCGCCGACCGATTTGGTCCCCATAAGGCGCTAAAATAAAACAACCCGCGGTCATTCCGCCTAAACCCGAACTGAAAATGTAGCCTAATTCGGCATTACTAAGTCCAAATTCCTTCATGATTTCAGCCCCCGTAAAGGAAACCAACAGGACATCGATGCCATCGTTAAAATTCAGCAAAAAGCATAGGGCAACAACACCGATTTGGAGCCAAGACATCGAATTTTTCATTTGATTTGAACAACAATTTTTCCTGGGTGACCACTCGAAGCTGCTATTAATCCTGCCTCCAAGTCCGCTAAAGGAATATATTTTGAAATAATTTGGCCGGGGTGAATTTCATCTAGCACAATTGATTGAATAACCGATTCAAAATCCTCCGGATGGTCATAGATTAAGGACCCCCGAATGGAAATGCCCCGACGAACCAAATCCAAGGGAGTAAAGCTTGCCGGCTTTTCCGACAAACCCAATAAAACGACACTCGCGCCCCTAGGAACATCCGCACATAAGGCAGTGGTTGCCGCCGCAGAACCCGTACATTCAAAGGCAACGCGAATATCTGCCGACTGCCAGTCCCCCGTGCGTGCACCCATAGAAACAGCTTTATCCAATAGCACCGAATTCAATTCTCCTACATAAACAATAATGCCGCGCTGAATCGCCAAATGGGTAATCAACATCCCGATGGCCCCTAGACCAAGGACATAAATCGTATCGCCAGCTTGCAAAGAAGCATGTTTAAGCGCATTAAATGCAACGGCAGTAGGTTCAATGGTCACCGCGTCCGCAGCAGAAACTGACTCAGGCAATGCATGAGCAAAGTCGGCCGGAATTAGCACATATTCCGCAAAACAACCAGGGGCATTTAAACCCATGGTTCGTTTATTGGGACAAACAGTCGCTTGACCGCGTTCGCAATAGACACATTTTCCGCATGGCGCATTGGGATCCACCACCACTCGTTCCCCGATTTCGCGCGGCACACCTTCGCCCACGGCATCGATGTAACCCCAGCCTTCATGGCCGATAATCGTTGGGCATGGCAATGGTCGGTGCCCACCAAAATAATGAACATCCGAACCACAAATTCCTACTTCCTCTAAACGAATGCGTAATTGTCCCGGACCTGGCACCGGTATGGGCTCCTCACGAAAAGAAATGGATTTGGGCCCTGTCAAATAAGCAGCCCGCATTATAAAATCTGATTAAATTCGATGATTTCCCCTGATGGTCCTTTCACATTGAAAAAACGGGTCCCATTTTTCCAAAATTGAAGAAAAGTCGGCGTGGATTCTAAAATCTCAAAACCTGCTTTTTTTAAGGTATCAAATGCGTGGTCCACATCGGCCACATCAATGGCGAAATGATCTACATGGCCATTTGACCGACCCTTGATTTCGGCTAATTGCTTCGGAGGCATTTGGTATAATTCAACAATTACATCGTGATTTTTCATCATGACACAGGTGCCATAACCGCCATCGAATTCAAAAGGAGCCTCCATCACATTCTCAAAACCGAGGCGCTCATAAAATGGAATGGATACTTCTAGGTCGTGCGCCGGGATGCCAATGTGCTGGATCCGATGGATAAAATCAATTTTCATTTCCGTGTTATTATAGGTTCAAGAACCTAAAAATAGGAAATTTTAAGCTTATGGACGCGCATAGCCCAACTTTTGTAGGAATTTTGGCTGGTAATAACCTTGCAAACCCGAGACTGCCAGTGAGCCTGCCTCCGCCAAATCGACAAAACCATCCGCTGCCACATGCGATTCGTCTAGGAAAGCACAGGCTAATTCCCCAATCACTAAATACGTTCCATTATGCTTAATTGGCATGATATCAACCAATTTCATACCCAATTGCACCGGACTTCCCGCAACGAAAGGGACCGAAAATTCCGGACGGACTTGCTCTGTCAAAGCAACGTGATCAAATTCAGATACTCCATCCGGATATTTGGCACTGGACTGATGTGCCGCTTCCAATTGGTCAAAACCTACATGATTCATCGTAAAAAAGCCCGTAGATTCGATGTTGGCTAAGGTATGTGGCGTAGCCTCCTTAGGCCGATTGATAAATCCGATTAAAGCCGGATCAGCCCCTAAATGAACGATATTCGTAAATAAAGCAACGTTTGACAAGCCCGACTGATTTTGGGAAACGATTAAAGTCGCCGGTTTAAAACCGTTGAGACAGTTGACAAAATTCGCGCGCTGGTAGCGATCCATCGCTTGTAAATCCAAAGGAGTGTAACATTTCATGAAAAGCTAACTTACAAATTGTCGGATTGTTTAAACCTTAAATATGCGAGCACGCTGATAAAAGAAGCGTAAAATCAAAAACCAGATGAGCAAGTAGGTAAAAGCCCCGGCGAATGAAGCTAGAAAAGGATCAGAAATTCGAGATGCGAATAGGACATCTTGCAAATAAGCCGTCAGCCCCTTCCCTTCCACTTCTAGCATGTTTAAGGCACGCGGAATGATGCCTGAAAAGAAGAAGACCAACATGGGGTTTACGCCAAAAATCACAAATGGTTTTGTCCAACCTGCGAAATGTTGCACGTCTACGAACCAATATAAAAGGCATAATAAAACGATTGCCCAACCGCCTGTATATAACACGAAAGAACTGGACCAGAGTGCTTTATTGATCGGGAAGCTAAGATCCCAAACAGC
>DKIP01000058.1:123694-130646 GCA_002454335.1 Cytophagaceae bacterium UBA6715
GCCAGCCAACATCCCTAAAATACCCGTCGAAAAAGCTGGAATGGTACTTAATATCCCTTCGGGATCCCAGGTTTTGGTCACCGACCACAAATGCCCGGGCAATAAATAGTTGTCGACATAGGCCGCTAAATTCCTGCCCTCCTGCAGGCTCCCTGCCCCGATACCAGGAACGGGCATGTAGGTCATGAGGGACCAATAAGCAATCAGAAAAAGCAAGGATAAAAGAAGCAATCCGCGGACGGAAATTCGGCCATGTAACATGGCCAATAAAGCATAAACAAATGCGATGCGCGGTAAAACGCCCGGTAAACGAACATTTGCAAAATCTTCAAATCCGCCAAAAGCAAGCAAGATGGCTAAAGCAAAAAGTGCAAGGGAAACGTATAATTTTCGGGGATAATCCGTGAAAAACAAAAGGGTTATAATAGTTGTAGCCAACAATCGAACGACCAACAATGATGTGCCAGACCAATCTAACACATGAATTTTAGAGAAAAAACTGAGAAACCAACCCAGTAATAGTAGACTTAAGGTCCTTGTTAAAATTTTAGAAAGGGGAATTGTCCCCGATTGACTGATGGAAACCGATACTCCAACGATGAAAAGGAAGAAGGGGAAAACCAGGTCTGTGGGCGTGCAGCCATTCCAAGCGGCATGTTCCAAGGGCGCGTAAATATGTCCCCAATCTCCCGGGTTATTGACTATTGTCATCATCATGACCGTGATTCCTCGAAAGACGTCGAGCGATAAAATGCGGTTTTTAATATTCATCTATACTTTTTTCAAAGTTTCACTTTTTTCCATGCGCCATTGATGAATACATCGACGATGCCTCCTCCTGGTTTAACGAGGGTATAATTTTGCACTTTCCCGTTTGTCCAGGTCATGTTAAGCGTGTAGCCTCCGCGGGTTTTCAGACCTTTGACTTCTCCTGAATCCCAGGCTTTCGGTAATGCTGGAAGCAAGTAAATTTTGGTTGCGGTAGACTGTACAAGCATTTCAGCCACGGCTGCGGCACCACCGAAATTTCCGTCAATTTGGAACGGAGGATGCGCGTCAAAAAGATTCGGATAGGTCCCTCCTCCGCGTTGGTAATTAATTTTCACCCCATCGGGCTCCACGTATTTCAATAATTCGCGATACATTTTGTAGGCATGGTCGCCATCTTTGAGTCGGGCCCAAAGGTTAATGCGCCAGCCTTTTGACCAACCTGTTGTTTCGTCTCCTTTAATTTCCAAGGTTTTCTTCGCAGCATTTGTCAATGCAGGCGTTTCTTCCACCGTCAAATGGTTACCTGGAAATAAGCCGTACAAATGACTTTGATGGCGGTGTTTGGGATCTTGATCTGGCCAATCGTGGTACCATTCTTGTAGATTGCCCAGTTTGCCTATTTGGTAAGGATACAATTTTGACAAGGCCTCTTTTACTTGATTTACGAACTGAGCGTCGTTTTTCAACACTTCTTGTGCAGCAATGATATCCAAAAACAATTCGCGGATCATGGCTAAATCCGCCGTTCCTCCATACAACGTTGAGCCAATGTACCCTGTAGGTGTGATGAATTTATTCTCCGGAGAGGTTGATGGCGATGTGATAAGGTTTCCTTTGGCATCCTTAATCATAAAAGCCAAACAAAATTCAGCTGCGCCTTTCATTAATGGGTAGGCCTTGTTTTGCAAGAATGCCTTGTCCTGCGTGAACTGATAATGTTCCCACAGATGGGTAGATGCCCATGTAGCACCCATCGGCCAGTTGGCCCAACTCGGTTCTCCATTCCCAAAATCACCCACGGGATTGCTCATCGCCCAGATGTCGGAATTGTGATGCGTGACCCAGCCGGGGGCATTGTAAAAGGTTTGGGCGCTGATACGTCCTGTTTTCTCGAGGTTTTCAAGGAAGCCAAGAAAAGGCAGATGCATTTCGGAAAGGTTGGTGTTTTCGGCCAACCAGTAATTTTCCTCGGCATTGATGTTCATCGTGTAATTACTACTCCAAGGCGGTCGGATGTGTGGATTCCACAGGCCTTGCAGGTTTGCAGGAACTTTCAGAGTTCTCGAGCTACTAATAAGGAGGTAGCGGCCATACTGAAAATAAAGTGCTTCCAAATAAGGATCGGATGCTCCCGTCGCATAGCGACGTAAACGCTCGTCAGTAGGTAATTCAGGGGCTTCTTTCCCGCCCAAAGTCAGCGAAACCCGTTGGTAGAATTTCTGATAATCTTTCAAATGGCGCGCATAAAGCGATTTGAGTGGGATTAAACTAGCGTCTTGTAATTGCTTTTGAGCGAGGGAATCGTCGTTTTTCCCTTCACGAGAAGGGCTTTTATCGAAACCATTAAAGCTTGTGGCCATGGAAACGAGAATTACGGCTTCGGTTCCGTTTGTCAACACGATGGATGAGTCGGTGCGCGTAACCTTCCCATCCGTGGATTGCAATAAAATATCGGTGGAAAAGCGGGTGCCTTTGTCGGCCAAAAACATGATGGGATTTCCTTCTTTCCTGACATAATTCGGATCAGCACGAACGGGCGCTGTTCCCTGCATATGTAAATGATTGGTTGTGGAGTGGACTTGGAATTTCAATTTAGAATCCATCCGAATGGCGAAAGACAAAGCGCCTTTTTGTTCGCTGCTGATGTGGATGGCGAAGACTTTATCAGGATGCGAGACGAAATACTGTCGCTTTATGAGATTGCCATCCGCGCGGTATTGGACTTTGGCGATGGCTTGGTTGAGGTCAAGTTCGCGGTAATATTGTGTGATGGTTTGGGTAGGGAAATCCAAGTACATCGTACCTAAAGGCGCATAAGATTCGGAGAATTTGCCTTGGATTTTTTTGACGAGGGAATCTGCTGCACGGTAATTTTCAACTTTTAGCGCTTCTCGTACGGCGGGTAGATGCTTGTAGGCCTCGGGATTCATGCGTGGGTTCATGGGTTCGCCGGACCAGAGGGTAAGGTCATTGAGGTATATCTGTTCGGTCTTTGTACCGCCAAAGACCGTTGCTCCTTGGGTACCATTCCCTAGAACGAGCGTTTCTTCGAAATAGGTAGCCGGTTTATCATACCAAAGTTTGAGATTTTTCTGTGCAAACAGCGGTGTACTTAAAAGAATCAAGAAGCAGATATTTTTCATCAGTTATTTGCTAGGTTTTGCTGGGAACATTTTCTTTTTTTATAACCCTGCCGGGGTCGTTGACCCCGGCAGGGTCACCACAACCTACAAGGCTATACGTTGCATTTTCGCGAGGCCATTTTTGGCAACGGTCAATGGATCTTGTGAATATAGCGTTTTATTGAATAACTCGAGAGAAATCACTTCGGGTTGAAGGATTTGTAAAATTTGCCTAATAGGTGCCTCTCCATCTCCCACATAAATGCGATCCCCATCGGTAATTTGCCCAGGAGCAATCGACTTGACATAATCATTCACGTGGAATACCTCGACAGCATCAGGCCCTACAAGATGCAAGGCATCTACGGAAGATTCACCTTTATAAATATGAAACACATCGAGTAATAATCGGGCATCGGGATGTCCAGCTTCAGCAGCCACGAAGAGTACCTCGGATACTTTGCTGAGGTTTTTGGAATGGCCCCACATTTCGAGAATGGGTTTAACACCCATTTGAGCTCCTAATTCCAAAATAACCCGATAGCGCTCTGCGGCTTTATGCAAATCTAAGCCAGCTTCTTTCGTGGCACCCATGGGAGGGGCCGCAGTGCGCGGACAGCCGAGCTGGGCCAACATATCCATTTCACGTTTCATTTGTTCGAGGCCTTGGGCACGGACTTTTTCGTCGTCGACAATCCATTGCGCGAAGCCAATGGCATTTTGGATTTTCATGCCCAAATCATCTGCTCGTTTCCGAGCTTCTTTTAGGGTTCCACCTGATTTTAGATAGGCTTCCAGCGTGGGCATCCAAATCTCACAGGAACGAAAACCCGCTGCCGCCGCAATTTCGATTTCGCGGATATACCCCAATTTTTGCCCCATGATGGTACTCATGTTCAGGGAAAGTTCAGGTTTGTAGGTTTTTTTTGCCGTTACTGGGGAATCCAGTGAAAGGGTGGACATGCCTGCTGCGATGCCGGAGGCTTTTAGCAGGGATCTGCGACTCATTTGACTCATTTATATAGGTTTAGCGATGTAATTTAATACAAATACGGCTAAAAACTATCGGGATGTGAGGGCCAAAAAAAAAGCCCTCCAAAAGAAGGGCTTTTCAATTCTAACGTGGTGGTAGATCCCGGACTCGAACCGGGGACACACGGATTTTCAGTCCGATGCTCTACCAACTGAGCTAATCCACCTCGTTGATCCCATGGATATGGGACTGCAAAAATAGGAAAGTTTTTTTTTAATCCCAATTTGGCCTTAAAAATATTTCAAATAAGCCATTTGCCCAAGCTGACTAAATGAAATATGTTCTTACATCCGCGATTATCCGAGGGATTTTGTAATTTTAAAATCAGCCTAGCAATGAAGGCTCTTATCTATGATTCTACGAACCGAAAATTTGGTTAAAAAATACGGCCAACGCGTGGTTAATGACCATATTTCCTACCAAGTAGCTCAGGGAGAAATTGTTGGGTTATTAGGCCCCAACGGCGCCGGTAAAACAACTTCTTTTTACATCGCGACAGGCCTGGTAAAACCCAATGAAGGCAAAGTATTTTTAGACGATCTTGATGTGACAGACTTGCCTATGTACAAGCGTGCGCGCTTGGGTGTAGGTTATTTGGCACAAGAAGCATCTGTTTTCCGCACCTTGACCGTGGAGGAAAACATCTTAGCCGTTCTCGAACTGACGGATTTATCCAAAGCGGAACAAAAAGAAAAAACAGAGAGCTTATTAGAAGAATTTTCGTTGACCCATGTGCGCAAAAGCTTAGGCCAAGTGCTATCGGGTGGCGAACGTCGTAGAACCGAAATCGCACGAGCTTTGGCCGTTGACCCAAAATTCATTCTTTTAGATGAACCTTTCGCGGGTGTCGATCCTATTGCTGTAGAAGAAATCCAAAGCATTGTCGCCAAATTAAAATACCGGAACATTGGTATACTAATTACAGACCACAACGTGGATGAAACTTTATCCATCACGGATCGCGCTTACTTGCTTTTTGAAGGTAGAATCTTGAAGGCGGGAACTCCACAAGAACTCGCAGATGATGAGCAAGTTAGACGATTATACCTCGGCAAGAATTTTGAGTTGAAAAAGAAATAAGCATGAGAAAAGAAACCCTTGCCATTCATGCAACTCATTTGCAGGATGAAACGGCCGCTTCCATTGCGCCGCCAGTATTTTTGACAACGACTTTTGAGCGCTCTGAAGATGGCTCTTACCCCAAAGGGCACATGTATTCTCGCAATTCAAATCCGAATCGCGATGTATTAGAAAAAGGCCTCGCCCAACTAGAAGGAGGCGAAATTGCCTTTGTTTTTGGCTCAGGACTCGCTGCCGTATCTGCCGTTTTTCAATGCATGAAATCGGGAGACCATGTTTTAATGCCAACCGTAGGCTATTATGCGAGCTACAAATTAGCCGAAGAAATCATGGGCCCATGGGGCTTGCAGGTATCGCAAGTGGACATGAGCGATCTTGCTGCCGTTGAAGCTGCCATCCAACCAGAAACGAAATTAATTTGGGTGGAAACACCAGCAAATCCTTTATTGAGTTTAAGTGATATCGAAGCGATTTGTAAGATTGCGCATGCGCGCAATATTTTGGTGGGTGTTGATAATACGTTGACAAGCCCCATTTTACAGAATCCGATTCAATTTGGCGCAGACATCGTAATGCATGCTACCACGAAATACATCGGGGGACATTCCGATGTATTAGGAGGTGCCGTTATTTTCAAAAAAGTTTCTGCTTGGACGGATCGTGTCAAACGTGTTCAAATTTTAATGGGTGCCACACAAAATCCATTGGATTGCTATTTACTAGCCCGTGGACTTAAAACATTGCCTTTGCGCATGCGGGAACACAGCAAAAATGCATTAGAATTAGCCACGCGTTTGGAAAAGCACCCCGGCATTGAACAAGTGCATTATCCGGGGTTGCCTTCAAATCCTAATTACACTTTGGCGATTAAACAAATGCCAAATGGTCAAAGTGGGATGATTTCAATTCAGATCAAAGGCGATGAAGCAAAGGCAAGAAAAGTAGCGAATCGATTGCAATTATTCCAACAAGCAACTAGCCTGGGAGGAGTGGAGAGTTTGGTAGAACATCGCAGATCCATTGAGGGACCTGAAAGTAAAACGCCAGGCAATTTATTGCGTTTGTCGATTGGATTGGAACATGTAGAAGATTTGTGGGAAGATTTAAATCAGGCAATTCTGGGTGCATGAAACGACTTTTTGATCTAATCGTGGTACTTGTTGCGGGTATCATTTTTGCGATTCCCATGATGATTGTCGCAATCGCCGTTTGGCTCAGCTCGAAAGGGCCAATTTTATATTGGTCAAAACGTGTGGGTAAGGAAAATACCTTTTTCAATATGCCAAAGTTCCGCACGATGCAGATAGAAACGCCCGTGCTTCCTACGCACTTATTGGGGAATCCGGATGCTTATTTAACGCCTATTGGCTCATTTTTACGCAAAAGTAGCCTCGACGAATTACCACAATTGTGGTGTATATTATGTGGAGATATGTCTGTGGTAGGCCCACGTCCCGCGCTATCAAACCAACAAGATTTAATCGATGCACGTACGAAAAAAGGAATTCATGTTTTAAAACCCGGCCTAACGGGTTGGGCTCAAGTAAACGGTCGGGATGAGATTCCTTTAGAAAAAAAGGTGCAACTAGATTATGAATATCTTGATAAAAAATCACTCATTTTCGACGTTTACGTCGTACTATTGACCTTTTATAAGGTGGTGAAACGTGAGGGGATTCAGCATTGAGCGGAGTGACGCTGCCGGGGTCGCAGACCCCGGCAGCGT
>DKIP01000042.1:0-477 GCA_002454335.1 Cytophagaceae bacterium UBA6715
ATAATCACCCGGGTATTCCGCAGCATATTGCAACAAACCATCATAAGCAACGGCCGTATGCGGACACATCACATAGCCGGTTCGTTGAAATACATCCAACATGATTTCCTTGGTCTTTTCGTCGGTCGTATCGTAGCCCTTGACAATTTTTCGTACCTGCTCAATCTCATCGCCGGCCAACAAACGCATGCGCACAAAATTCGAAGGAGCGCCTACATCCATGGCATTCGAAATGGTTTCGACCGATGGTTTCGGTTCATATTTTCCTGTTGCCAAATAATCTGGGACCGGATGATTTGCATTACATGCCGCAACAAATGCCCGAACAGGTAAACCCATTTGATAAGCCATTAATCCTGCACTCAGGTTTCCGAAATTACCCGATGGCACACTAAATACCACCGGCTTCGTAACACCTTGCTTACGCAATGCCGCATAGGCCGCGAAGTAATAAAAGGACTGCGGGATCAAACGTGC
>DKIP01000042.1:593-45377 GCA_002454335.1 Cytophagaceae bacterium UBA6715
ACTAATCGCTGGCAATCATCAAACGTTCCATCAATTTCTAAAGCCGTCACGTTGCCACCTAAGGTCGTCAACTGCTTCTCTTGTATATCGGAAACCTTGCCTGTTGGATACAAAATCGTAACCGAAATCCCCGGGGTATTGTAAAATCCTTGCGCAACTGCACCGCCCGTATCACCCGAGGTAGCTACTAGGATGCGGATTTCTCTTTTGGCTTTAACGAGGTAATGCGACATGATTGCCGCCATAAAGCGCGCACCAAAATCTTTAAATGCCATGGAAGGACCATGAAACAACTCCAGTACACCGACATTCTCTTCCAAGGAAACCACCGGTGCCTCAAAAGTCATCGACGAGTCGATGATTCCATCAATTTCAGCATCTGTTAAGTCATTCCCCAACAAATTCTTGCAAACGGCTTTGGCAATTTGCGGCAACGAAAGCGTATGAATGGATTCAAAAAAAGAAGCCGACATCACAGGAATTTCATAAGGCATATACAAACCGTTGTCCGGTGGCAAGCCTCTAAAAATTGCTTCCTGCAAATCTACATCGGCACTTTCGTGTTGTGTGCTGTATAATTTCATAATACTAATTTATCGCCTTGTAGGTGCGGTAACACGTCATAACGATCCCGCTCCAAACAAAACGTAATATCTTTTTCAATACCTAATCCCAATAAACGATTCACGTGAGATGAATGCTTCACGGCCGTAATTAAGTCGCTGGAAGCCAGATTATATTGCTTCCAAGCCATCAAAGCTGCATCGTCAGCCACATTATATTGACCTACTAGCTCATCAATGAGCGCCCCCGCAAACAAGGTGTCTTCTAAATTCGGTTTCCCTTTCCAGCCAGCACAAACGACGATGGCATCTCCCGACCAAGCTTTCAAAGCTCGAACAACAGAAGAAATATTCAAAAACGCCCCCACATACACTCGAGCAGCTTGAACAGAACGACGCAAAGCAACGGTTCCATTCGTCGTAGTTACACAGATTTTCGCACCTTTCACACGATCTACCTGATAAGAAAAAGGGGAATTATCAAAATCAAATCCCGCCGGAGTTACACCATTGCGTTCCGCAGAAATCAAATAACCTTGCTCCCGATGCGAAGCACAAACATCCACATCTTCCACGGGAATAATTTCGACAGCGCCGTGTGCAAATGCGGTAACCATACACGATGTTGCTCGAAATACATCCACAACCACAACCGCTTTCCCCGCTAAATCATAGAGGTGAACTAAATCGGGCGACAAACAGACATCTATTTTCTGCATATTAAACAAATGGCATTTTAACGATCTCAGCTTTCAAAGCCTTGTCACGAATGGATATAAAAATTTCTGAACCCGGGTGCGCCGTAGACACATAACCCATTCCGATTCCCTTCGAAAGCGTAGGCGATTGCGTACCTGAGGTAACCTCTCCAATCACCTCCCCCGCAGTATTTAATATCGGGTAATGCTGACGTGGAATCCCACGATCGATCATCTCAAATCCTACTAATTTCTTGGAAGGACCTACCGCTTTAATCGCAGCATGATGATCTTTCATGATGAAATCTTTATTGAAAGAAGTAATCCAACCCAAGCCCGCTTCAATCGGCGAAGTCGTATCATCAATGTCATGACCATACAAACAATAGCCCTTTTCCGTACGCAAGGTATCCCGCGCACCCAAACCGATCGGCTGAATGCCTTCCGAAGCACCTGCCGCGAAAATCGCATTCCACATTGCTAGGGCATTTTCGTTCTTCACATAGATCTCAAAACCACCAGCACCCGTATATCCTGTATTCGAAATAATGATATCCTCAAATCCAGCCATCGTGCCAATTTTGAAGGTATAATAGGGCATTGCCGACAAATCAACAGCCGTCAATGTTTGTAAAACACTCGCTGCCTTAGGACCCTGAACGGCAAATAAAGAATATTCCGCACTTGCATTCGTTAGCTCAACCCCGAAGGTATTGTGCGAAGAAATCCAGTTCCAATCTTTATCAATGTTGGACGCATTCACGACCAATAAATATTCATTATCCCGAATTTTATAAACCAATAAATCATCGACAATACCGCCTGTTGCGTTTGGCAAACACGAATATTGAACTTTGCCATCCACTAATTTCGAAGCGTCATTGGAAGTAACATATTGAATCAAATCCAATGCTCTCTCCCCTTTCACGAAAAATTCACCCATGTGGCTCACATCAAAAACCCCCACTCCGTTACGCACACAATTGTGCTCTTCGATCAGATTTGTGTAAAGCACCGGCATGTTATAACCCGCGAAAGGGACCATTTTCGCACCCAAAGCTACGTGCGTATCATTCAAATGTACTTGCAATAATTCTTCCATTATTCTCGGTATAAAACTTGTAAAAGGGTTTGGCCCACGGTTTTCAACGTGGATTTGTCGATGTTCGATAAATTATCTTGATGGGTGTGGTGGTAGGATCCAAAATCAAATCCGCCATTCACGGGACGTAAATCGATGATGTCTATCATCTGAATTTTGGCAACTTCATTCACAGCCGTATGGTCATCAGAAATTCCAAAGGCGTCCGCGTCGATGAACTGTCCCCCAAATCCTAAATCTGAGGCTGTTGACCAAATTGAGCGAACTAATCCTGGTGCATATTGCATCGAAGTGCCTTCATGCGGAAAAACCGCACCTTTGGCACCCACCATATCCAATAAAATTCCATAGTAAGGTCGGTAGTTTTCAGGCATCAAATGCGCAGCCCAGTATTGGGAGCCTAGGGCCCAGCTTAAAGGATTCCCCGCTGCCATGTCGTGCGGCTCTCCATGATCTTCCAAATCAAAAAACACAAAATCAACCCCGACCGCAGGCTTGTCATTCGTTGACGATAGAACACGCGCCAATTCAATCATGACGCCAACACCCGATGCGCCATCATTCGCAGCATCAATCGGCTCATCTTTCCGAACAGAATCTTTATCGGCGATTGAACGGGAATCCCAGTGCGCAGCGATTAAAATGCGTTTTGCCGCGGCCGGATTAAACGATGCGATGATATTAAGGCCTTGCATTTTTTTACCATCGTACCGATTTGCTTCGAAAGGCTGCTCAGAAACTTGCAAACCATAGGATTTCATCTTGGCTACAATCCATGCTCCACAGGCTTGTTGCGCGGGAGAATTGGGTACACGAGGCCCGAAAGCTACTTGTTTGGCAATAAAGGCATAGGCCGAATCCGCGGCAAAATCCGGTGTTGGAACTAAACTAGGAGCCGATGTGGTTTCTTGAGTACCTGTTTGGAAAGATTGGTATCCGTAATAAACTCCAGAAAGAACGAGGAGTACCAATAACAATAGCGCAATGCGGGAGCGATTCATCCGGTAAAGATACAAATAAGGTTTTAAGATTTGAAACGCTGAGAAGGTTATGTACCTTGCAGACTAATATTATAAAGACAAGGGTATGAACCCCAAAGAAGAACGATTTTTAAAAGGAATTCAGCAGGAATTACTCGATTTTTTCGAGCTGAATGACTACCGATCCTACTCCCTGAATCAGATAAATAAAGCTTTTGCGATTCGAGACCGCAAGACGAAAGAACTCTATGGCGACGCATTATCTCGTTTAGCCCAAGAAGGACGCTTACTCCGACAAGCCGATGGTAATTACCGATATGACAACGAATCTTTCGTTGTAGAGGGCCGAGTAGACCATGTCAACTCGCGTTTTGCTTTTGTCGTGGTTGAGGGAGAAGGAAAGGATATTTGGGTGGCGACTGCCGACTTAAATAATGCCAAAGATGGCGACCGGGTACGTGTACAAGCCCGTAAACCTTCCGAAAAAAAGAAGAATGACCGTCCTGAGGGAGAGGTTATTGAGATTTTGGAACGCGGTTCCGTTGACATCGTGGGCGTAATTCAAGTGACACCACATTATGCCTTTTTGATTCCAGATTCAAAGAAAATCTACGAAGATATTTACGTGCCTCGCACGGAAGTGATGGGCGCAAACCACCTTGACAAAGTGATTGTCGAGGTTACCCGTTGGGGTAGCCCAGGCAAAAAAGCAGAAGGTCGGGTGATTAAAGTATTAGGTAAAGCTGGTGAAAATGAGACTGAAATGCACTCGATTTTAGCCGAATTTGGCTTACCCTATGAATTTCCTGCTGACGTAGAATACGCCGCCGAATCCATAAATACGACAATTCCTAAAGAAGAAATCAAAAAACGCCGCGATATGCGGAAGGTTTTGAGTTTCACAATTGACCCCATTGATGCCAAAGATTTTGATGATGCATTAAGCTATGAAGTCTTGAAAAATGGCAACGTGGAGATTGGTGTTCACATCGCGGATGTTTCCCATTATGTGAAACCGGGTAGTTTATTGGATCAAGAGGCTTACAAACGCGCTACTTCCGTTTATTTGGTCGATCGCGTCGTGCCGATGTTGCCAGAAAAATTGTCTAATGGTTTATGTTCCTTACGCCCAAACGAGGATAAATTAACATTTTCAGCGGTTTTCGAATTTGATGCGAACGGACTTATTGTCAAAGAATGGTTTGGCAGAACAGTGATTCACTCCGATCGTCGATTTGCTTACGAACAAGCGCAAGAATTAATCGAGCATACAGGGGAGGTGACGGATTCATACGAGCCAATCATCAAGGCTTTGAATCAATTAGCACATAAATTACGCGATGCGCGTTTTGCTCACGGCTCCGTAAATTTTGAGACGGCAGAAGTCCGTTTTGAATTGGATTCAGCTGGTAAGCCGATAGCGGTACATCCTCGCGTTCGTAAAGATGCGCATAAATTGATCGAGGAATTTATGTTATTGGCCAATAAGCGTGTGGCGACTTATGTGCATGATCTAAAGAAAACGGATCCGCGCAATACGATGGTTTACCGGGTGCATGAGGCTCCGGATCCCGAGAAATTGCAGGTATTCTCGACGTTCGCCAAGAAATTCGGATATCAAGTAACCACAGAACCTAAGCAAGTAAGTAAATCATTCAATGCGTTGATGGAATCCATCGAAGGCAAAGGAGAGGAGCATGTCTTGCAGAGTTTAGCCGTGCGGACGATGTCCAAAGCACGTTACAGCACAGATGCGATTGGCCACTTTGGTTTGGCATTTCCATTTTATTCACACTTTACAAGCCCGATTCGTCGGTACCCGGATGTAATGACACACCGTTTGCTCCAACATTATTTAGATGGGGGTGCTTCTCCTGAACGCGCACCTTTGGAAATTCAATGTAAGCATTCGTCGGACCGAGAGAAATTAGCAGCTGATGCGGAACGTGCATCGATCAAATACAAGCAAGTGGAATACATGAGTTTGCATGAACCTCAAATTTTTGATGGTATCATTACAGGCGTTACGGAATTTGGTTTGTTTGTGGAAATCGGCGATACATCTTGCGAGGGACTCGTTCGCATGGTGGATTTAAATGATGACTTCTACGATTTAGATAAGGACAATTTCCGGATTGTCGGGAAATCAAATGGCCGCGTATTCACCTTTGGTGATGCCGTAAAAGTCAAAGTACGTGATACGAATTTGGCTAAAAGAACCATCGATTTAGAAATGGTGGGGATGCGTGGAGCGGGAGCTTATGCGAACAATCGCTCAAGGAAACGTGATATGCCTCGCGGTGCACGAAGTTCAAAAGTGATTCCGAGAGGAAAACGAAGAAGATAACTTGAAGCCCTTGATGAAAATTGAGGGCTTTTTTTACAGGGGTACACCCGCTTGAAAAGTAATCTCCGTCGCGATGCCCATGGCACTAAAACGAAAGGCGATCGATTTGGCTTGAGAAGTTTTTTGATTACAATGGGGGCCTGGCTCTAGGAAGTAGATGTAATATTCTTGGTTCCGATCAGCTAATTGCTGGATATCGGGTTTGCCGAGAATATCCTCCATGTTATTTGACGTCGTCCCACGCAATTCCATTTTATGTGCTTTTAACCAGGCCACTTGCTTAGCTCGTTGGCCATCGCATCCACCTCTATCCTTTTTAAACGCTTCTGCGTCAAAACCTGTCAAATCAGGTTGGTGTGTACAGGCAAAAATCAAAAAAGTAAGGAGAATATAAAGTAAGTACTTCATGGCTGGGGGTTAGCAATACAAATTAAAGAAATGTCCCTAACTTGCACAAGTGAACATATTAATCTGCCCCGACAAATTCAAAGGATCTTTAAGTGCCCATGAAGCGGCCGAAGCGCTTGCCAAAGGTATCCTTAATAAACGGAAAAAATCCAGTATTCAATGTATTCCTTTAGCCGATGGCGGGGAGGGAACCTTGGAGGTGGTCCAACAAATGCATGGGGGACAATGGGTTTCGGTTCAGGTCAAAGATCCGCTCTTTCGCTCTATTGAAGCATCTTATTTGTGGTTGGCCGACCAAAAAACAGCCTACATTGAAATGGCGCGTGCGTCAGGCTTAGGATTGTTGCTGAAAAAAGAGCAGAATCCCTTAAAAACAAGTACGTTCGGGACGGGAGAACTAATTCGTCATGCGGCGGAAGCCGGTGCGACGAGCATCGTGCTGACGATTGGTGGTTCTGCAACCAATGATGCGGGAATCGGGATGGCGGCAGCCTTAGGTTATACTTTTTTTGACGCCTCGTGTACAGCGCTTGAACCCATTGGTTCAGCACTTGAAAATATCACAGAAATTAAGGGCACAAACCCTTATCCCCATATTCAATTCATTGTGTTGAGCGATGTTTCCAATCCCTTACACGGTCCTCAAGGAGCCGCACAGGTTTATGCCAAACAAAAAGGGGCAAACGTCTCAATGGTTAAACAATTAGACAATGGTCTAATTAATATGAGCAAGTGGCTTCCTGCCGACATCCCAGGAGCGGGAGCAGCCGGGGGATTAGGTGCGGGAGCAAGGTATTTTTTAGGCGCTCAGATGGAACCTGGGGCTGAATGGTTGTTAAATAAATTACATATCAACCGGGCCATTCGTAAGGCGGATTTTGTGATTACGGGGGAAGGAAAAATCGACCAACAAAGCTGGTCGGGGAAATTAGTATCCAACATCGTTGATCGTGCCGACAAGCAATTAAAGCAATCCATACTAGTCTGTGGGCAGTTTGAGGACCCGGAAAAAATACCCTTGTTTTTAGATCCGCGGGAAGTTTATAGCATCATGGATGTTGCATCCAGCTCAACAGATGCGATGGAAAATGCGACGCAATACCTAACTCAAATTGGGGAGGCAATTGCCTTGAAGTACCTATAATTTTGCGAGTCTTTGGGCGGCTTCTTGAAGCATGTCGTCGTTTTTCGCGAAGCAAAAACGCAAAATTCGATCCGCTGGAGGCGTTTCATAAAAAACGGAAACAGGAATCGAAGCAACCTTGAGTTCTTGGGTCAGTCGGACCGCCAAATCTCCATCAGCCTCATCGCTAATCGCTGAATAGTCGAGGCATTGAAAAAAGCTACCTTGAGAAGGCAAAACTTTCCAGCGGGAGCCTGCAAAAAAGGAGGCAAATAGGTCGCGCTTTTTTTGATAGAAATCGGATAAACCTAAATAATGTTCAGGTGTTTTCAGGTAATCAGCCAAGGCATACTGAAGCGGTGTTGCACTCGAAAAAGTGACCCATTGATGGAGCTTGCGAAACTCACTTGTCAAATATTCGGGCGCTAGGCAATAACCTATTTTCCAACCCGTAATGTGGTAGGTTTTCCCGAAAGAGCCACAGACAAAACTGCGTTTGCGCAACCCAGAATGCAATAATACGGAGGCATGTTGGGCCCCATCAAACACAATATGTTCATACACCTCATCCGAAATAATCAAGATATTCGTTCCTTTCACGATATCCGCAAAAGCATCCAAATCTTCCATTGCCCATACAGACCCCGTTGGATTATGCGGTGTATTCACCATGATCGCCCGCGTTTGGGGCGTAATCTTTCGTGCCAATTCAGCCCAATCGATTCGAAAACCATCACTTGCCTTTAATTGAATGTGAACTGGAACGCCACCCGCCAAACGCACAATGGGATCATAAGCATCATAGGAAGGATCGAACATAATCACCTCATCGCCCGGTGAAACACAGCAATGAACCGCTGCAAAAAGAGCCTCTGTTGCTCCAGAAACAACAGTTACTTCGGAATTTGCATCCAGGTCAATTCCGTAAAAAGCCCTCGTTTTCTCTGCTATGCTATTTCGCAAGGCAGGAACACCCGCCATAGGGGCATATTGATTAAATCCTTTGGAGTAAAATTTGAGCAACTCCTGTAGCTCTTCAGAACAGTCGAAACCCGGAAAACCTTGCGAAAGATTCAGCGCACCTTGCTCCAAGGCGAGTTGGGACATTTTGGTAAAAATCGTGGTTTGAACCTGCGGCTGTTTGGAAGGAAAATGAATCATGTACTAATTTATCAAAGCTTCTCCATCATACCAAACTTGCTTCACCTGCAAATCATCCGATAAATGGACAAAACAAGCGCGCTTACCGACCTCCATTGCCCCTAAATCATGCAAATTCGCTACTTCCGCAGGATATACCGTCGCCATGCGAATGGCCTCCTCGGTGGAAATCCCTGCTTTATGAACACAATTTCGAATAGCTTCGTCCATGGTCAGCGCGGATCCGGAAAGGACACCGGCTTCATTCGTGAAACGTGCGCCATTTTTGGAAAAAACATAGGGGCCCGACTCGTCATGGGTGACAGCGTCTGTAATTAGAAAGAGCTTTTCGCCTTTGAGTTGTTTGGCCAAACGTAAGGACCCAAAGTCACAATGCAATCCATCAGCAATGATACTTGTCCAGGCATCGGAGCGAAAACTTGCTCCTACCAAACCTAAAGCCCGACTTTGCCATTGTGACATCGCATTAAATAAATGCGTGATACGTGAAATACCGGCTTCTTGAACTTGCTCAAACGTCGCATCTGAATGACCCATGGAACACATAATATGGCTGTTTTTCAACAAATCAAGCACCTCCGATTCAAACATTTCTGGGGCAATCGTCATGTAGGTCGGAAGGCCATTCGTGCGTTCAATGATTTCTTTCACTAAATCAAGGGTAGGCGCTTGAACAAATGCCGCTTGGTGAGCGCCGCGTTTTACCGGATTAAAGAAAGGCCCTTCGAGATGTAGGCCAACTAATCCTTTCCCTTTATAATGTTGACAGGCATCAATGGCTGCCCACATGCTGCTTTTAGGAGAACAATTTAGTGTAATCTGAAAAGCAATTGTACCGGTTTTCGCATGCTCATCGAAGGTGGCTTGAATCGCCTCTTCCGTCTGATGATTCGAAAAAAGAATTCCACCACCGCCATAGACTTGTAAATCGATGAAGCCTGGAACTAAGAAGCCGTCGGCGACCCCGTTTTCAGCGCCTTGGAATGATTTGATCCGCCCATCTTCGATGAAAATGGCTTGATTTTCCAACCAAGCATGACCGGTGAATACCTTTTTGAATATCAGTTTACTTGTCATTTTTGTCGTTTTTCTCCTGTACCTTTGGCAAACCTTGGAGGATTGCCAAAGGTAAGGGGGAGATTAGTAACCAGCAGCTTGTCCATCTTTACGTGATTCCGTCGCACCAAAATACACCTTGCGAACAGGATCCCATTTGATACACTGATAGCCTCCATAAATACCATTCAAATAGCCCACTTGGTGGCCTTTTTGCAGCAATTCACGAATCACTTCGTAAGGATAGCCATATTCTAAGGTAATCATACCACCCGTTGGCTCCATCTTCTCCCCGGTAGGTTCTGAAGACCCCTCGTGATTAATGCGTGGAAAATCTCCAGCCTCTTGCACATTCATCCCAAAATCCACCACATTCATCACAATTTGCACATGTCCCATCGGTTGGAATGCTCCACCCATCACCCCAAAACTCATAATCGGCTGACCGTCTTTCGTCATAAATGCCGGAATAATCGTATGGAATGGACGTTTCCCTGGCGCATACGTATTGTTCTCCCCTTCCGTCAAACTATATAATTCCCCGCGATCCTGGAACATGAATCCCAAACCGTCCGGCATCATCCCCGAACCAAAACCTCGGTAATTACTTTGAATCAATGAAACCATATTTCCATCCTTATCTGCCACGGTCAAATAAATGGTATCACCATCTTTCAAGGCTGGGTTACCCGCATCAAAATGTTTGGCTGC
The DNA here is from genome assembly GCA_002454335.1 of Cytophagaceae bacterium UBA6715. GTDB lineage: Bacteria > Bacteroidota > Bacteroidia > Cytophagales > Spirosomataceae > Aquirufa. Next base: position 10,743 of record DKIP01000042.1, read on the forward strand.
ACGATTGGGATTAATCAATTTTCGGCGCTCCGCCGCATATTCCTCTGAGATAAGACTCTTGACAGGAATTTTGGCAAATTCTGGATCCGCATAATATTTCGCACGATCTTCGAAAACCAGTTTTTTGGCCTCGGTAAATAAGTGGACATGCTCCGCGGAGCCAACCTTGATTTTAGAAAAATCATAGCCTTCTAAGATGTTCAACATCTGTAATGCGGCAATGCCTTGACCGTTGGGGGGCAATTCCCACACGTCATAACCCCGGTAATTTACCGACACTGGGTCGATCCACGTAGACGTATGCGTTGCTAAATCTTCATAGCTCAAAAAGCCCCCATTTTTCTTCATGAATGCATCCATCGTACGGGCCATGTCGCCTTTGTAAAAAGCATCGCGGCCTTCCCGACCAATCTTCTCGAGTGTATTCGCTAGATTCGGATTCTTAAAAATATCCCCTTCAACAGGTACTTTACCGGTAGGATAATAGTGCTGGGCTACGTTCGGGAATTTACCATAATTCGCTTCGACGCGGGCTAAGGCTGAGGCAAATTCACCATGAACCGGGAAGCCGTTGCGCGCATAGGAAACGGCCGCATTTAACACCTTGTTCATAGGCATTGACCCGAATTTTTTATGTAATTCAAACCAAGCATCTACGGTACCTGGCACAGAAACAGGCAACGGTCCTAAAGAGGGAACATGCGTTAATCCACGCTTTTTGAATTCAGCTAAAGTCAGGGATTTCGGTGAACGGCCTGAACCATTTAAGCCATATAATTTCTTGGATTTAGCATCCCAAACGATAGCAAACAAATCACCCCCAATTCCATTCACGTGCGGTTCAACGACCCCTTCCATCGCATTCGCCGCAATGGCCGCATCAATGGCGTTACCCCCCGCTTTCAATACGTCTAAAGCTGCTTGTGTGGATAAAGGATGTGACGTGGCTGCCATCCCGTTTTGGGCCATCACCTGTGAACGTGTTGCCCATAATTTTCCATAGGTTCGATCTTGTGCCTGTCCTAAAAAAGGCAATGCGAGTAGGAGAAGAAGTTTTTTCATGTTGTTGATTTTGAGGAGGTAAATTAAGTTTTCGTTCGTTGAAATACAATCTTTTTTTAATTAGTCGAAAATAGAATAACACCATAAAGGGGATATTGTTATTTTTCCAAAAAATCAATTAAAAAAGACACCCTTGTTTTTACAGACCCATAGGATATGTGACGATTTAAATCATTACCTATAAAATAGCGAGTGAAACATGAATCTTATTTCACCCGAATCCGGTCAATTATTTAGAATAATTGTTGGGGCAATAATTACCACATATATCGTCATAATCTTATGGACTATCAGAAAAATATTGTTCGCTAGTACCCTTTCCTATATTCAAAAAACCTGTTGGTCTCTGTTAATCTTATTTCTTCCTTTTTGGGGGATCATTATCTATTATTTAAATAATTATAAGAAAGCTTAATTGTTCAGAATTTCATAAACCAAAGCCCAAAAACTTGGAAGACATACAGCCGCAAACCTTTAAACCACTAATAAAATGAAAACACGCCTGCTATGGTCAAGTAATATCTTGTGCCTACTCTTGTATTTTTCCTGCACTAACATGGAAAAAGAAGTTTAAATAGAAAATATGTACACATCGATGGTTATTTCTGAAAAATGGAATTTGAAGAAGAGTGGTAAGCAGGCTAATCATTTCAAAAATTTGGAAATGGAAATGCTTGATGAGGTATTTTGCTATGCTCCTAGTTTGGGGAGAGGTGCCTTTTTCTTCATCCCAACCTCCCGAATGCAAAATTTTGAATTCATAAATATACAGCCATCGGATGTCGTGATAGGAGGAGGTGGTGGAACACCTTCAGATTTAAATTTCGCACAAATGGAAGGCTCTGTTCCCATGGTTTCTATCAAGGATGTAAATAATCCCTGTTTGAAAAGTACACTGGACATGGTATTACACAATACAGATATATTGAATCAGATGTCACAAATGCTTCGTAATTTTGGGCAGAACACAAACATTAAAATTGTTTTTGAGGAAAAAAGCTTCCCCCCAGATAATCATCAATTAGGAGAGTTTAGGGCTGGGCAAAAAGAGAATTTCTTTCGAATTGCCTTAGACATAAATAAATTGCCATCCTATTCAAAAGAAGTTATAGTCTCTGTTATTTATCATGAAATGTTACATGCACAAATGGAATATTTATTTCACCAAAAAGCAATGCCGGATCATGAGCGAATGGCAAGCGAATATTTATTCATCGCCGTAAATTCTATGCGCAATCAATTTCAAGGAATGGATGAATTTACGGCTAAATCATTAATTTTTGCTGGCTTGAAAAATACATTGATTTATCAAACTGACAGTGAAAATATGAATAAACAAGTTAGAGAAAATATGTATGAAATTGAATCAAATTATAAAAATCGAAAAAATGGAACTTACTGCAATTAATTGGAAATCCATGTTTTGGATACTCTTCCTTTTCTTTATTAATCCAACGTATGGTCAAATTGATATACATACGAGTAAATTGGAACCTTGGTCGTTCAGCGCAATAAATCCTAAGGAACCATTTTACTACTATGGAAATAAAAAAAGAGTCTGGGAAACTCATTGTTATGAAACCTTGGAAAATGATATTGTCAACGAGGTTCCAGTGCCCGCGGATATCTTATGTAGGAACAATATAGGATTTTTTGCATTTCTTATTAATAAAAATGGACGGCTTGAACGTCTAGAATATCAGGGAGATTTGGATCCTATCATCGTTGAAAAAATAAAATCAAATATTCGAAAAACGGATAGGCAGTTTGTGAAGCCCATTAAATCATCAAATACCCAGAAGCATTGGTTTTTGCTCCCATTTCTTTCAAACGCTTACCATTTGAATTACCGTAAGTGTCCTAATGTAGATCAATTAGAAACAGAATTCGACTTCGTTTACAAACATTTTAGGTCCTATTTAAAACTACAATATATTTTGCCTGAATCGACGTCGATAACCCATTTACATCCGATGGATCATTTTGGTGAAATGATCAAAAAGGGAATGATTCAAGGAGAAATTTATTAAAAACAAAAAACCCCCGAACATTGTTCGAGGGTTTTCAACATTTGAACCACCAAATGACTTAAGCACGATTTGGAAAGAACTTCTGCTTAATGCGCTCGGAGATGTAATACATACACGGCACAATCACCAAGGTCAAGACCGTCGAGAACGTCAATCCGAAAATGATCGTCCAAGCCAAAATTCCCCAGAAATCCGCAGATTCCGATCCAAAGAAAATATGTGGATTCAGCTCCGTAAACATCGACACGAAGTCAATGCTCAAGCCTACTGCCAACGGAATCAAACCTAATACCGCAGCCGAAGCGGTCAACAATACCGGCGTCAAACGAATTCCACCACCTTCAATGATTGCTTCTTTCAAGTCATAACCACGTTTGAAACGCAGCTCCTCAATGAACTCGATCAACAAAATACCGTTTTTCACCACGATACCTGCCAAGGCAATAATCCCCACGCCCGACATAATCACCGAGAAGGTCATTCCAAAAGCCATAAAGCCCAAGAACACACCAATCAAGGATAACAAAATCGTCGCGAAAATAATGAATGGTTTTACCGCCGAGTTAAACTGCGTCGCTAAAATCAAATAAATCAACACTAACGCCGCCAAAAAGGCTACACCCAAGAATTCGCCTGATTCTTTCTGCTGCTCCTGCTCGCCACCCATACGGATCTTATATCCCTGCGGCATATCAATCGTCTCAAACAATTGCTCCAATTCACCCACAATCTCATTCGCATTGTAGCCCTGAACCACATCGGATCCTAAGGTAACTACACGCTCCTGATTCTTACGGTTAATCTGACTAAATGATGTCGCATACCGAATATCCGCAATCGCATTCAATGGTACTTGACGCAAGGCGCCACCCATATTCATGTCACGGTACGTAATATTCATCGACAATAATTTCTCGATTTGATTACGAGAATCCCCTTTCAATCGCAATTGAATTGGATATTCATCCTTGATATCGCGGAACTTCGATATCTCTGCACCGAATAATCCCGTACGAACAGCCATCGCAACTTGTGCAGATGAAATTCCTTCTCTACTCGCTTTTTCGCGATCAACATCAATAATGATTTCAGGCTTATTTGTGACCAAATCTGATTTCAATTCTTGAATTCCTTCAATACCCGATTTCTGAATAATCTTACGAACCTTTTGCTCTAATTCCTGAAGAACAACAAAATCATCCCCCGCAATCTCAATGGAAATCGGCTTGCCCGTTGGAGGGCCTTTTGCCTCACGCTCAATCGCCATTTCCACACTTGGAATCGGCTTCTCGAAGAATTCTTTCTGCAACTTCTCTAATAGTACGCCTGAAGAAACATCTCCACGCTCTTGCTTGGGTGCAAAAGCAATCGTCACCTTACTCTTATGTGGAGTTGCACCGCGATCAGGATTCATCGGATCTCCTGCATTTTTACCGACATTTGAGATGACCGAATTCACGGCCTTACCCGCATTTTCCTTTTTAATAAAAGCAAACACGCGCTGCTCAACAATCTTAGTTACCGAATCCGTCACCTTGGAATCCGTCCCAATCGGCATTTTCGAATAGATATAAATATAATCCGGATCCGAAGCTGGGAAGAAAATAACCTTCGGCTTCACAATGCCCATCAATACGATGGTCGCAACCAATAATCCAAAAGCTCCGATCGTAGCATATACCGACCGACGACCCTCTAATACCCACGAAATAACCCGACGGTACGCATTCTTAAATGCCGGTAAGGTCTCTTCTTGGAAAGGAACAACCCATTTTGGCGTCACAATAAAATGATTAAACACGTACAATACCAAGGCCAAAAGTCCAAAGTTCCCGAATCCAAAATGTCCTAAGCCAAAACCGATTACATATCCGAAGATGGTTAAACTCAAAAGAATAAACACCGTCCGACGGATATCCGCGAACTTCGGCTCTTTCACATCATTCACCTCTTCATCATGACGCTTCATGAACGAAACCGCAAAGACCGGATTCATCACATAAGCCACAAACAAGGACGCAAACAAGGTAATGATCAAGGTAATCGGCAAGAATTTCATGAACTCACCCACGATACCCGGCCAGAATAACAAAGGCAAGAAGGGTGAAATCGTTGTCAATGTTCCCGTTAATACCGGAACAAAAACTTCAGATGCCGCTAATTTAACCGCTTCCGTGATCGTTAATTTCTTAAAATTATTGAACAAACGATGGGCATTTTCAATCACCACAATCGCATCATCTACCACAATTCCTAAGCCCAACAAGAAAGCAAACAGTACGATTGTATTCAAGGTAAAGTCTAAACCGGGCATGAATAAGAATGTCAATAAGGCCGACAAAGGCACAGAAAGACCCACAAAGGCCGCATCGCGCACACCCATGAAGAACATCAAAACCACAACCACAAAGATAAATCCAAGAATTACCGTGTTAATCAGATCCGCCAGGTCACCACGTGTACGCTCGGACTGGTCAGCTGTTATTGTAACAACCAAACCGGCAGGGAAACGGCTCTCGCGGTATTCCTCAATCGTTTTTTCAATGCGATCCGCTGCATTAATTAAATTCGCACCACTCCGCTTGATTACGTTCAAGGTAATAACCGACTTATTATCCAAACGCGCAAAATCTTGCTTCTCCTCAAATCCATCACGGACATCTGCCACATCTTTCAAACGCACACGAGCCCCCGTCGAAGAACCTACCATCAAATTGGCCAATTGATCTACCGACTTAAACTCACCTACTACACGTAAGGAACGACGAACGCCATTCACGTCTAAATCACCTCCTGAAATGTTCACGTTCTCACCTTGAACAGCTTGCTGGATGTCGTAGAAAGTCAAACCATAACTCTGCATCTTGTACAGATCCAAGTTTACCTGAATTTCACGTTTCAAAGCTCCTACAATATCCACACGTGTGATTTCGGGCATACCCTCAATCTCGTCTTGTAAATCTTCGGCGTATTTCTTCAACTTGTCCAACGGATAATCTCCGGCGATGTTGATGTTCATGATCGGAAACTCCGAGAAGTTCACTTCCGCCACAGCAGGATCACGCGTTAAATCTTTTGGTAAATCATTGCTTGCTTTATCCACGGCATCTTGCACACGTTGTTTGGCAACGGGAACAGCAACGTCCGTATTGAATTCAACAATGATTACTGAGATATCTTGTAATGCATTCGATTTGACACTTTTTATGCCTGAAATCGACTTCAATTGCTTTTCGATCGGTTTGTTGATCGTATTCTCAATATCCGCCGGAGTCGTTCCTGCATAAACCGTTTGAATAACCATTTGCGGAACAACGATATCCGGAAACTGCTCTTTCGGAAGGCGAGAGTAAATACCCAAACCTGCTACGAAAATGATAAACGTAAAAATGTAAACAGTGGTACGGTTTTGGCCTAACCAGCCGACCATGTTATAAATCAAGCCTTTCCCCTCGGGCAGTTGCTCGTTCTTTAAATTCTTTTCCATGCTTGACTTAGAATGAAATTGCTTGTCCGTCCACTAAATCTTGGTACCCTTGCGTGATCACTTGGTCACCTGCTTGTAAACCTGTCGAAATTTCTGCTTGTCCATTGTAGGTCAAACCGATCGTTACGACACGTGCCTTAGCTACCTTTTTGCCATTTTCTTCCACAGCCACATAAACCAAATTACCTTTTTCTGTTTTTTGAATGATGTTTTCATCCAAAACTAAGGCATTTGCTTTAGACAAATCATTGATGTTAATGACAGCTAATTGATTCGGTTTCAAATCACCACCTGCATTTGGAATACGTGCTTCAATATCAAACGTACGTGTCAATGGATTCACCATTTTAGAAACCAATGAAATACGTGCAGTAATTTCTTTGTTGATATCTGGAAATTTGATGTTGATTGGATCACCTTGCTTCACAGAGCCTACATAGGCATCTGCAATTTTTGCCGAAATCTTCAAGTTACCCAAGTTTACAATTTGAACAATTGGCATCCCTGGGGCTGCCATTTCACCTGCTTTTTGACGCACGATTTCAATCGTTCCTGAGATAGGCGCCACGACACGCGACAAACCTAATTGTGCTCGCAAGGTAACCAGACGCTTCTCTAAAGATTCCTTGTTCGATTTCGCACTTAAATATTGAACCTCGGTGCCAATTTGTTGATCCCAAAGCGTCTTTTGCTTCTCAAACAAGGTCTTCGCTAATTCCAATTGGTGCTTCACCTCTTCCATGGATTCCTTCAAGATGCTATTATCCAAAGTTGCAATCAATTGTCCTTTAGTAACTTGCTGGCCCGCAACCACCGGCAACGAAACAATCATACCACCGGTCTGTGGACTAACCAATACTGTATTCTCTGCAACTACATTTCCTTGTGCTTCTACAAAATGTTTGAAGGCAACAGGTGCAATAGGTGTAACCGTAACCGCAATGACTTTAGTTGATGCTGACTCTTTGCTTGCACCTAATTCCTTTTCCAAGGAAGCGATTTTCGCATTAATTTCTTTGGCTTCCGCTTTCAAGTTGGCCAATTCTGTTTTCTTATCTGCCGACTTATTGCATGCCGCAAACAAGACAATGGCACTTAGGAGGATAGTTATTTTTTTCATGTTCTTATTATTCTGAATATAATGTTCCGTTAGATTTTGCGAGCTCTACTTTGGCGATTAAGGCATTGTAAAGTGCGGTAAAGTAATTTCCTTGAGATTCCTTGATGGAAGTTTCTGCATTCAAAACTTCCAAATTCGACCCAACTCCTTGTGTGTATTTGACACGGGTTACGCGGGAAATTTCGTTGGCCAAATCAAGATTTGCTTTTTGTTCTTTCAAAGACTCTAAAGCATTCTTCAAAGAAATGATGGATTGACTCCGCTGTAAATCGATTGACGATTTCAACAGATCATAGCTTTGGCGAACCTTTTGAAGATTGTTGGCTGATTGCACTGCCTTGTATTTCTTCGAAAATCCATCGAAAATTGGGATTTGAATCGACAAGGTAATCGCAGCATTATCGAACCATTGTTTGCTGAACAAATCACCAAACGCATTCGCCCCTGCATTGTAACCATAATTACCTGCTAATAACACCCGTGGTAAATAACCAGCTTTGATGCTTTTCAAATCCAGCTCAGCCAGATTTTCTTGTGTTTTTAGAATCGAATATTCGATGCGATTGCCGTAGTTGAAAGGCAAATCTTGATCTTCCAACAAGCGGTTACTCAACTCAATTTGCTCCAAGGTTTCGGCTAAACGAATCGGCGTTTCCATCGGATACCCCATTTGGAATTTCAATAAGGAGTAGCTCAACTCTTGTAGACGGTAGACATTTTCCAATTCTGTACGCAAGTTGTTCGCTTGAACTTCTAAACGCTGAACGTCAATTTTCTCAACAAAACCTTGTGCATTGAGAGCTTTGGTTTCCTTTAACAAGGTGTCCAAGCGACCCACGTTTGCCTGCAAAATAGATAGGCGTTTCTCGTTCACCAAAATACCATAATAAGCTTTGGTTACGTTTTCAGCGACTTGTTGTTTGCTTTGGGTTAAGGTCTTCACGGAAAGGTCTTTGTAAACCTGAGAAGCTTTGAGGCCTAATAAATAACTGCCATCAAAAACCAATTGGTTGATCCCAACACTTGAAAAGCCTGAGTTTTCGACACCAAATTTGGCAGCAATTAATTCCCCTTCAGCCGCAGCGGGATTAAAGATTTTCGCGGGGATGAACATACGCTGCATGATAACGTTGTTCGTTAATGCTAACGATGCATTTACCTGCGGAAGGCCCATAGCCTTAATTTCATTGATTTTCGCACCTGCGTTTTGCAAGTCGATCTGGCTATTTTTCACTTGCACATGATGTACAATGGCATAATCCACAGCATCTTTTAAGCTGAAAGATTGCGCATTTGCTGACAACGAGCAAAGTAAAAATAGACCGGCGTAGATTTTTCTTAGGCGGATCATAATTTTATTTGTTTTGAAAAGAGTTATATAGTGTTAGACCTTTTTCGGTCAAAATGCCTCGCATGAAAATATCCATCAAGGTTAATTGAGTTTCATACAAGGATAATTTATTGTTCGGGTAAAAGTCAGGGTTAAAAGCTAAATCAACTTCTGCCATGCGCAGGCGTGCTAGCAATTCAAAATCAATATCATTTCTAAAATATCCGAATTGAGCACCTTTTTTAAAGTCGGCAATCAAATTCTTATGAATGTAGTTTTCCCCATGATTCTTGAACAACTTAAAAGCCGCAGGAAAATACTTTTGAATTTCAAAAAGTAATCGAGGATTCATGGTAATCAACATGTCTTTAACCATTTCAAAAGACTTAAACATCTTCTCAATGACATTCGAATATCGCTTATCGAGCTCATCCCACTTTACTGCATCCTGCTCGGTAAAACATTTTACCACCTCACAAACCATGGATTCTTTATCAGGAAAATGTTGATAAATCGTTTTTTTCGAAATCCCTAATTCGGCTGCAATAGCATCCATCGTTACAGTCTTTACACCGTAGCGGAAGAATAATTCAGTTCCTTTCTCTAGAATACGCGATTTCATTTGTTTGACCCATTAACTAACCGGAAAGCAAAACTATGGAAACTTTTACAGACTACAAAGTTTTCTTGTACTATTTTTAGATTAATGGATGAAAGCTAGGACGAACGGCCGTAGTCATCTTGCAATCGGACGATATCGGATTCGTCGGAAGGGTTTGTAACATCCGTGTGCTGCCAGATTTCTGCCACAATACCCCATTGGTTTAAACCCACCAAGCGATGGCGTATCCCGATTGGCAATGTGATGATGTCATCTACTTGATATGTATCTGGTATCGATTGTTCGTCGGTAGCTGAAATCGCAACGCCAACGGGGCCAGAGGTCACTGACCATAATTCAGCACGTCGGAAATGGTACTGCCAGGATAAGCGTTTGTTAGGGGCGACTACTAAAAACTTAGGACTCAGCTTTTGAGTGATTTGAATGGAATCAAAATCAACGGAAGGGAAAAACTGACTCGCAAACTTTGCTGCTTGATCTTCTTGTAACACAAAAAAACCTCCCCATGGTCGGTCAAAATCATACGAAGCAATTTCGTATCCCTCCTGTTGGATAAAAGCATTCACTTGGGCGAATACTTCGGAGGCTTGGTGGGATGATTGAAAGGTTGGGAGCATAGTAGATATTTTCACAAAAATAAAAAAAAGACGGGAGAGAACCCCCGTCTTTTCTATTTATCAGGTTTTAACTTATTACATCGTCCAACCCGCACGGTATTCGCGCTTCACGAATTGATTCGCAGCTTCGAAATTGGTAATGCGCATGTTCGCAGCATCCCACTCGAGTTGTTGGCGTCCAATGTACTTCGCATTACGGCCTTCGCCTTCACGCAACATATACGAACGGATCGCTAAGTTACCCATCAACACAGATTCTGTAAATGGACCTGCATAATCGAAAGGAGAACTAACCTCCATATTTCCGAATCCAGCTTTACAAGCCTCTACCCATTGCGTATTGTGGCCACCAGCACCACCTTCGACACGGGCTAATTTTGGTTTTGGAAGATCAGACTCGTCCACACGCTTGCCGTCCTTAAACACTTTTGGATACATACCATAGGTTCCACAAGTCATGATACCTTTTGTTCCGATCAAGATTACACCATTCGTACCATCGGGATCTCCGATGATTTCTGTTGCTGGAATACCTGCAGGATGTGGCGCACGAAGACCGCCATCAAACCAAGTTAATTTTACATTCGATTTATTCTTTGCTGATGGTCCGTAATTTAAGGTTACCATCGATGATGGAGGGCATCCTTCTGGAATCCACTCAGGAACCCAGTCATTCAAGAATACAGAACCTACGGAACATTCTACGTTTAAGGCATCACGAATACCTAATACTTTAAATGGAGGATCTAATAAGTGGCAACCCATGTCACCTAAAGCGCCTGTACCATAATCCCACCAACCTCTCCATTTGAATGGAACGAAAGCAGGGTTAAATTCACGATATTTTGAGGGTCCTAACCATAAATCCCAATCCAATTCCGCCGGTACAGGATGACCCGCAGCTGGATAAGAAATTCCTTGTGGCCAAACAGGACGATTCGTCCAAACCAATACTTCAGATACTTTACCGATAACGCCGCCATCAAACCATTCAACCATTTGACGAACGCCATCACCTGAAGATCCTTGGTTACCCATTTGAGTAACCACTTTCATCTCACGTGCCTTTTCGGCCATCATACGCGCTTCATAAATGTCGTGTGTTAATGGCTTTTGAACATACACGTGTTTCTTGCGACGCATCGCTTCCATCGCAATAGTTGTATGCGTGTGGTCGGGAGTAGAAACAATTACAGCATCTACTTTATCTCCTTCAGCATCCAAAGCCTTACGGAAATCACGATAATAATTCGCTTTAGGGAAATCTTTACGTGATTGAACGGCGCGACGATCATCGACATCGACAAGCGCAACAATGTTTTCCTTGCCTTTATTGAATGAACTCATGATATCACTCTGGCCTTTACCGCCAGCACCGATACCCATAATGTTTAATTTGTCGGAAGGAGCCGTAAAACCCTTTCCCAATACATGTCGCGGTACAATGTAAAAGCTTCCCGCAGCTAATCCAGCTTTTTTCAGAAAGTCTCTCCGTGAATTATTTCCCATAATTTAAATGATTTAGTTTGGTAAGACTTCAAGGGCTTCTCACCCTCACAAAGTCAAGCCCCTAAGTTGTCAAAATACCCCGAAATAAGCAATTCTTTTCTTGATATTTTACAAATCTGTGTGCCTCAATCAGGATAGCATAAAAAAAGGGGATTCGTTTCCGAATCCCCTTTTGATCAAAACTCAAACAAATATTACTCTGCTTTCTTAGATTTCTTCTCTAATTTTTTGATCGCTTGCTCACGCTCAGCACCTTCCATTTGCTCTTTCAAAGCAGATAAAGCTCCGATATCTCCCATAGTCGACTTCTCAGCTGTTACTGTAGCCGCCTTCTCTGTAGATTTTGTTGCTTTTTTCTTCTCTACTTTTACTGCTTCAACTGGCTCGCCAGAGAATGTGCGTGTGTGAGAAAGAATAATCTTACGATCTTCTTTGTGGAATTCCGTTACAACGAAATCCAATGCCTCACCCGCTTCAGCTACTGACTCATCTGCTTTCGTCAATTGTTTCAAAGCAGCTAAACCTTCGATACCGTAAGGTAATTCCAACGTAGCCATTTTGTCATTTTTCGAAATAACAGTTGCTTTGTGTACTGAACCTACTGTGAACACACTTTCAAATGTATCCCAAGGATTCTCTTCCAATTGTTTGTGACCTAATGCCAAACGACGGTTGTCTGCGTCTAACTCAATCACGATAACATCCAATGAATCACCTACTTTCACGAATTCAGATGGGTGCTTGATTTTCTTTGTCCATGACAAGTCAGAAACGTGAACCAAACCATCGATTCCCTCTTCTAACTCAAGGAATAAACCAAAGTTAGTCAAGTTACGAACCGTTCCTTTATGCTTCGTTCCAACAGCATATTTAGACAATAAATCTGTCTTGTTCCAAGGATCTTCAGTCAATTGCTTGATACCTAAAGACATCTTGCGCTCAGCACGATCTAATGTCAACACAACGGCTTCCATTTCATCGCCAACTTTCAAGAAATCTTGTGGGTTACGCAAGTGCTGAGACCATGACATCTCAGAAACGTGGATCAAACCTTCAACGCCTGGCAATACTTCTAAGAAAGCACCGTAATCCGCAACGTTAACGATTTTACCTTTTACCTTTGATCCAACCTCAACCTCAGCAGCTAATGCTTCCCAAGGATGTGCTTGTAATTGCTTCATACCTAATGAGATACGTTTCTTGTTCTCATCAAAGTCTAATACAACTACTTGGATTTTTTGATCTAATTTCAACACCTCTTGTGGGTGGTTGATACGTCCCCACGAGATATCTGTAATGTGCAATAAACCATCCACACCACCTAAGTCGATGAACACACCGAAATTAGTCATGTTTTTGATCACACCTTCTAATACTTGACCCTTATCTAAGTTGTTCAAGATCAATTGACGTTGCGCCTCAAGATCTTTCTCGATCAATACTTTGTGAGATACAACGACGTTGTCATTGGTATGGTTGATCTTAACCACCTTAACTTCCATATTTTTGCCAACAAAAATATCGAAATCACGGATTGGCTTCACATCAATTTGAGATCCTGGCAAGAATGCCTCGATTCCAAAAATATCCACGATCAAACCACCTTTTGTACGACGTTTTACGAAACCATTGATGATTGTATCTTCTTCCAAAGCTTTCTCAATGTTCGTCCAAGCGCCCATTACCTTCGCTAATTTGCGAGATAATATCAATTGGCCATTTGAATCTTCTTGATTCTCAATGTAAACTTCTACTTCATCTCCTGCTTTCAAATCCGGCATATCGCGGAATTCAGATGCCGATACTAAACCATCAGATTTGAATCCAATGTTTACGATTACTTCACGGTCTGTCTTGCTCACAACAACCCCCTTCACAACTTCCTTCTCAGTTACCGAGTTTAGAGTAGCTTCAATAGCTGCCTCCATTTGTGCTTTTTGATCCGCAGTATAGTTACCACCGAATCCTTTTCCTTCAACTAAATCCCAGTCGAAATCTTTTTTAACTTTTGACATATTTGCTTGCCCTAGATACATCAACACGCTGGGCTAACGTGCTGAAATTAAGTGTAAAACAATTTTTAAATTGGGGTGCAAAGATAGGGAGAATAATTTTAATTTCAAGCAAATTCTTTAAATTGGATGTTCAATAACCTATTTGCCATGAAAAAATCAGTTTACTGGCTCGCGATAGCCATTTTTGCCTGCACCTTTTTTACGGGCATGGCACAAACTAAACCTCTTAAATCCAGCATGTTAATTAGCGAAAAACCTTTCGGAAAAACTCCCTCACATGAGGACGTGACACTCTACACCCTGAAAAACACCAAGGGAATGGAGGTTCAAATCATGAATTACGGTGCCATCATCACCAAAATCATCGTACCAGACAAAAACAAGGTCATGGAAGACGTCGTATTAGGTTTCGACAAGGTGGATGACTACATCAAAGATTCTCCTTATTTCGGCGCGGTTGTAGGTAGATACGGTAACCGCATCGCTGCCGGAAAATTTAGCCTAGATGGAAAAACATATACACTTGCCGCTCAAAATAATGGCCAACACCTTCACGGAGGACTGAAGGGTTTCGATAAAAGGGTTTGGAAAACCATAGCGAAAACTACTAATAGCGTCACATTTGCCTACCTTTCCCAAGATGGGGAAGAAGGATTTCCCGGAAATCTACAGGTACAAATCACGTACAGCCTAAACGAAGATAATGCCTTATCCCTTTCATATGAGGCTACGACAGACCATGCGACCGTGCTAAACCTATGCAATCACTCCTATTTCAACCTCTCTGGAAATAACAAACGTGACATCCTGGATCATAGCATCCAATTAAATACCCCCTATTTCATCCCCGTGAACTCAGTGCTCATTCCAACAGGCGAGATCAAATCCGTTACGGGAACTCCATTTGATTTTACTCAGACTAAGAAAATGGGATTGGAAATCAATGCGAATGACGAACAGATCAAAGCTGGTGGCGGCTATGACCATTGCTTTGCAACGAAAAAAGCTCCGGGTGCTTTTGAGAAAATCGCCCATGTAATAGAACCTGTTTCCGGTCGTGTCATGGATGTCTTTACCACAGAACCTGGGGTACAATTCTACACGGGAAATTTCTTGGATGGCCACCTAACAGGGAAATATGGCGCGGTTTATAATAAAAGAACAGGCTTTTGCCTAGAAACAGAACATTTCCCTGACTCACCCAATCAAGCAAACTTCCCTTCTACTGTGCTGCGTCCGGGAGAAAAATATACATCAAAGACTGTTTATCAGTTTTCCGTGCAATAATAGACTATTTTTTGCGTTCGGCGGTAGACACTGCCAGGGTCATGACCCTGGCAGCGTCACCTTCGCTTCGTTCCAAAGTACATCCATCTCTGCCAGCGTCATATCCTGCAAATTCTTGCCCATTTCGGCCGCACGACGCTCTAAATGCTGAAAACGATAAATAAATTTACGATTTGTCCGCTCAACTGCCTGATCCGGATTGATATCTATAAAGCGTGCAAAATTCACCAAGCTGAAAATCAAATCTCCCAGCTCTCCTTCCGCCTCCTCTTTTTGAGCCATCGTTAATTCTTTGCCCACAAAGGTTTCCTTAAACTCGCCTAGTTCCTCTTCCACCTTCTCCCAAACTTGTTCCTTCTCCTCCCAATCAAAACCCGCTCCCCGCGCCTTCTCCTGAATACGCATTGCCTTCACCAACGAGGGCAACGAACCTGGCACGCCAGATAAGACCGACTTATTCCCTTCCTTTAATTTCAAGGATTCCCAGTTGGCCTTCACCTGCTCCTCCGTATCCGCCACCACATCCCCATAAATATGTGGATGTCGTGAAATCAACTTCTCACAAATGCCATTCAACATCATTGTCGCATCAAAATCGCCCGTTTCCGACCCAATTTTACTATAAAAAACCAAATGCAACATGACATCGCCGACCTCCTTTCGAATTTCAGCCATGTCTTTGGACAATATCGCATCCGATAATTCATAGGTCTCCTCAATCGTCAAGTGACGCAAGGTATCCAGGGTTTGTTTTTTATCCCACGGGCATTTCTCCCGCAAATCATCCATGATGCACAATAATCGATCAAAAGCCTCCGCCGCTGCTGGGTATCTCATATTTATGGGTTTAATCCGTACACGCGGACATAATCAATCAAAAACTTATTCGGAAAAATCGTATCGTCTACCCCTTTTTGGCCTCCCCAGTTACCCCCGATTGCTAGGTTCAACAAGATATGTTGCTTCTTGTCAAAAGGCCATTCTTCCCATCCCCGTCCGGAATTCTCGAACGTAAAATATAATTTACCATCAATGTAGGATTTGATGTTTTGAGGCGTCCACTCCATCGTATAGACATGGAACTCCTTATCAAAATCATCCATGCGGGTCGTAGCCGTTTTTTGCGTTCCAATCACGTGGTTGAATGCCTTGGTATGAACGGAAAAATGCATCACACCCGGATCGTAACCTACATGCTCCAAAATATCAATCTCACCATTATCTGGCCAATAGGCCGAACCGTAATCGGACTGACTTGCCAGCATCCAAATAGCCGGCCAGTTTCCGCGACCCGCTGGAATTTTGGCACGAACTTCCACCTTCCCATACAAGAAGTCTTGCTTACCTTTCGTCACGATACGCGCAGAAGAATATTCCCGCGCACCCGTCGTTTCTTTACGCGCCTCAATCGTTAAAATACCATTTTCAATGTGCGCATTGTCTAAATCCGCATTCGTGTAGTATTGTAACTCATTATTCCCCCAACCTGAACCGCCTACATCGTAAGACCAAAATTTTTCGTTGGGCAATCCAGGGGTTTCAAACTCATCCACCCAAATCGGATCTTTGGTAAAGGTATATACCTTAGGAACAACCGGCGTCGTAGGTTCTGTAGGCAAAAATGGCGCCGGAGCGTCCTTGGATGCACATCCTAAAAAAGCAATTCCCAATAGTGCAATATTCTTGATCATATGTAGATATTTTTACACCCAAAAATAACCTGATTCCTCCCACATTTCCTATTCTCCGAAAGCGAATATTATGTACTTTTGGACATGGAATTTAAAATCGCTTCATCCTACCAACCCACAGGGGATCAACCCAATGCCATTAAAGAGTTGGTGGATGGTCTTCACAATGAAGAGCGCGCACAAACGCTGCTTGGAGTTACGGGATCCGGAAAAACCTTTACCATTGCAAATGTCATCAAAGAGGTCAATCGCCCTACCCTGATTTTATCCCATAACAAAACCCTTGCAGCTCAATTATACGGCGAATTCAAATCCTTTTTCCCCGAAAACGCCGTCGAATATTTCATATCCTATTACGACTATTATCAACCCGAGGCCTTCATTGCCTCCACAGGTACCTACATCGAAAAGGACCTCTCCATCAACCAGGAAATTGAGAAATTAAGGCTCGCTACCACAGCGTCCCTGATGTCCGGTCGGCGAGATATCATCGTCATCGCCTCCGTTTCTTGCATTTACGGCATGGGAAATCCCGACGAATACAAGAATTCGATCATGCGCATCGGTGTGGGAGAAACGATTTCAAGGAATCAATTCCTTTTCCGACTCGTCGAGATTCTTTATTCGAGAACCGAAGGCGAATTCTTACGTGGGACTTTCCGCGTCAAAGGCGATACCGTGGACATCTTTTTGGCCTATGCTGATTTTGGGTATCGCATCATTTTCTTTGGAGATGAAATTGAAGAGATTCATCGCATCGACCCATGGACGGGCAAGAAAATTTCCAAAGAAACGATGGTCGCGATCTTCCCCGCGAATTTATTTGTGACAGGTCGCGAGACCCTGAACAATGCCATCTCGGATATTCAAGCGGATTTAGTGAATCAAATCTCGTATTTTGGGAAAGATGGCCGACTGCAAGAAGCAGAACGCATCAAACAACGAACGGAATTCGATTTAGAAATGATGCGCGAATTAGGCTACTGCTCAGGCATCGAAAACTACTCACGGTATTTTGACCAGCGGAAACCAGGCCAGCGCCCATTCTGCTTACTTGACTTTTTCCCAGATGATTTCTTGATGGTCGTGGACGAAAGCCACGTAACCATGCCGCAGATTCGGGCCATGTACGGCGGCGACCGATCTCGAAAAGAATCGCTCGTCGAATACGGATTCCGTCTGCCTTCGGCCATGGACAACCGGCCGCTAACTTTTCAGGAATTTGAAGACCTTGTAGGCCAAACGATTTACGTGTCAGCGACACCTTCAGATTATGAATTAAAACAATCCGAAGGTGTGGTGGTCGAGCAAATCATTCGACCGACTGGCCTTTTGGATCCGTTAATTGATGTTCGCCCGACGAAAAATCAAATCGACGATTTACTTGACGAAGTCTACGACCGCATCAAGAAAAAAGAGCGTGTACTCATCACGACCTTGACTAAACGTATGGCCGAGGAAATGTCTAAATACCTCGATCGCGTGGGCGTTAAATGCCGCTACATTCACTCCGAGATTAAAACCTTGGAAAGGGTTGAGATTTTGCGGGAATTACGCTTGGGTGTAATTGATGTCTTGGTGGGTGTTAACTTATTACGCGAAGGATTGGATTTGCCGGAGGTTTCATTGGTGGCCATTATGGATGCCGACAAAGAAGGTTTCCTGCGTGATATCCGTTCCTTGATTCAGACGATTGGTCGGGCAGCGCGGAACGAAAATGGCCGGGTAATTATGTACGGCGATAAAATAACGGGGTCCATGCAACAAGCGATTTCGGAAACAAACCGTCGGCGGGAAAAGCAAATGGCCTATAACACGGAACATGGCATCACCCCGAAAACCATTTGGCGCAGTCATGATGAGATTATGGAGCAAACGTCGATTGCTGACCGCATGGCGAAGCCAATGAAGTCCTATGGTATTACGCCAAAAGAATCCTTGCAGGCTGCAGATCCTCTTTTGGCCTACATGAGCAAACCGGAACTCAAGAAGCAAAAAGAGGCGGTTCAAAAAGAAATGGAACGCGCAGCACGCGATTTGGATTTCCCATTAGCGGCCAAATTCCGAGACGAGCTTTTGGCCATCGACAAATTATTGGTCGAATAAAAAAAGGCGCGGAATACATCCCGCGCCTCTCATATAATTGTCAATCGAATTACTCCGCGATGAACGGATAATCTTCTTGTACATATACATCTTTGTATGCCTCATCCGCGGTAGGGAAAGGAGAAGCTTCCGCAAAATCAACCGACTCTTGAACCTGAACTTTGATCTTCGCATCGATCGCATCTAAATCTGCTTGTGTCGCGATACCAAAATCCAAAATGCGTTGCTTTACTTGTTCGATCGGGTCACGCTCCTTGTAAGCTTCAACCTCTTCTTTTGAACGGTATTTTTGTGGATCAGACATGGAGTGTCCGCGGTAACGGTAGGTTCTGAATTCCAAAAACGTAGGACCTTCACCCGCACGTGCACGTGCCGCAGCACGAGAAACTGCTTCGTGTACAGCTTCTACATCCATCGCGTCAACCGCTTCAGATGGCATATCGTAAGCCTCGCCCAATTGGTACAATTCTGTCACGTTCGATGTACGAGCCACCGAAGTACCCATCGCATAACCATTGTTTTCTACGACAAAAATCGCAGGCAATTTCCAAGTCATCGCCATGTTGAACGCTTCATGCAAAGCTCCTTGGCGAGATGCACCATCACCAAAATACGTGATCGAAACATTACCTGTTTTCTTATATTTTTCAGCAAAAGCCAATCCCGCACCTAAAGGGATTTGCGCCCCAACGATACCGTGTCCACCTACGAAACCTACCTCTTTATCGAAGATGTGCATCGAACCGCCTTTTCCTTTGGAAGCACCGGTAATTTTACCATATAATTCCGCCATGATAGCGTTTGGTGAAGTACCTAAAGCTAGGGGGATACCGTGGTCACGGTACGCTGTAATGTATTTATCGCCTTCACGTAAGGCAGATTTAGAACCCGAAGAACAAGCCTCCTGGCCAATGTATAAGTGACAAAAACCTTTGATTTTTTGCATCCCGTATAATTGACCGCATTTCTCTTCGAATTTGCGTTGCAATTGCATAGACTCATACCAATACATGTAGGTCTCTTTGGAATACTTAGGTGCTTGTGTTTCTTTCTTTGCCATCTGTCGGTCGGAAATTTTTTTGTTGCCTAGGGAAAATGCCCCAGTCAAAATCAAGGCGAAATTAAAACAAAACACGCAAGCAGCCAAAAAATCGCGTATTATTCTTTATTTTTACAGCATTGTGCCCATTCCCTCGTCTCTATGTACCTAAAATCTTTACAGGTCAAACAGTTTAAATCCTACGAGGAGGCGCAATTTGAATTTATTCCAAACATCAATTGCATCGTGGGCGAGAACGGAATCGGTAAAACGAATCTCCTGGATGCGATCCATTTTCTTTCCCTGACCAAAAGTGCCCGAGGTGTCGCGGACCCCTTGTGTATCCGACACGGCGATTCCTTTTTCATGGTTCAGGGGAGTTTTATCTTTCAAAAGGATGAGCACGTTCCCGAAACGGAAACGCAAATCACTTGTGCCGTGCAAAAGGGCCAGAAAAAAGCCTTGTTGCGAGACCAAAAACCCTATACACGCTTGGCAGATCACATCGGAAACTTCCCCATCGTATTGATGGATCCCCACGATACGGACTTGGTGCGTGACAGCAGCGATACGCGTAGACGCTTCTTCGATGGCGTGATGGCGCAATTAGACCGCGGTTTTCTAGAGAACTTGATGCGCTATAATCGCATTGTCCAGCAGCGCAACAGCCTCTTGAAAATGTTTGCCGAAACGGGAACACATGACGCTTTGATGCTCGCCAGTTACCATGAACCGCTGGTTATGTTAGGCGAATCCATCAATGCTGCCCGGATCGAATTTTTAAAAGACTTTTTACCTCGTTTTCAAGCGCATTATTCAGCTTTATCAGATGATCGAGAGCAGGTCATGATTCATTTGGAATCAACCTTTGTGGCGGGTCAATTAGACGAGGCCTTGAAACAGGCGGAGCGGCAGGATTTTGCGGCCCAACGAACGACGATCGGTATTCATCGGGATGATTTTGATTTTGAGATTAATGGATATCCCTTGAAAAAATACGGCTCTCAGGGCCAAACCAAAAGCTTTGTTGTGGCATTAAAACTGGCACAGTTTGATGCGCTAACCGCAGTCAAACCACGGAAGCCGCTGCTGCTGTTAGACGATATTTTTGATAAATTAGATGACCGACGAATTCAACGTTTAATTGAAATGATGGCAGAAGATCATTTTGGTCAGGTGTTTATCACAGATGCCCGCCCAGAACGTACCAAGAATTTACTGAAGGATCTTAGTACAAAGATTCAATACCTTGCGCTATCGTAAGTGTAAACGCCTCCACAGAATTTTGTCGAACAAGTTCAGCCTGCTTAATAGCATTCGTATGCAACGCACCTTGTAAGGCCTGGGCAAAGTCAACCGCGTTAAAAGGTTCAAGGCTTTTGCCTAATTCATAGGCTTCAATCGTGGCACCAATCGTTCCATGACAAGTTCCAATAACGGGCTTGCCAACTAAAGCGGCACGAATCAACACTGAACTCATACCTAAGTGGCCTTGATAAGTAACTAAGACAACATCAGCCACCTCGAAACACAACTCGACGGTCGGGTAATGCAAATAATCATACAACTTCACCACATGCAAGTCGGGCAACTTTTCCAGTAATTGATCTATTTTCGCCGCATAATTCGACTCAATAGGCCCCGCTAACAACAAACACATGGCACGCAAATCTGAACCAGAAAGCTGTTTGCAAGCAGTCAAAAACGCTTCAATTCCTTTACGCTGATCCAACTGACCAAAATTCAAATAGACTTTTTTATCGGATGGAATACCATGCCTTAACCGAAAATCTGCAATTTGTGTGGCACTTACAGGCAACTGAATAACGGGGTCAGCTAAAGCTAAGGCGCGGTTACCATTCGCTAAGGTATTTATCAAGGGCACAGCCGCATGTACCAAGGAAAAAACCGTTGAAATTTGACCTGATGCCAACATCGACTGCCAGATTTTATGCTTGATAAAATCGAAAGCCCCTTGAATTTGATGGGGGGGGCGAAAGCTAATTCCAGCTACGGGAATTTCCGCCTTCTTACCTAAAATGGCTCCCAATGGAAAATAATCCATGTACATCAACATAGCCTGAGACGCATCCGTTTCTTTGGCTATCGACAGCATCAAGTTCCATTCCCGCAGCGAGCGCAAAAATATATTACCCTTAACGATAAGCTGTTCTTGAATCGGATAAAATTGAATGTTTCCGCCCCAAACTAATTGCTCGGCCGCTTGCCGTTTGGCAAATGTTGCTTGAAATGACGCTCCCGTGGCAACGATAACATCTACCTCTGGCCGACTGCTGTAATAGCCAATCAGGTGAATGAGGTATTCGGGATGGTGCCCATCCAGAATCGTGTCAAAAAGAAGCAAACGCTGTTTCACAAAACAAAAATAGGCTAAATAAATGAAAAGGTCGGCAAATTGCTTTGCCGACCCTCCCAAGAATAAACACAAAGCTTACAAGTTATACTTGTACTTGTAACGATTGTATAATTGTGTATGCTTGTTGTTCAAATCCACGGCACGGCCTTGGATGAATGCATGCGTGACAACACTCGATTTCATGTCTAACAAATCGCCTTGGCAAATAACGATATTTGCATCTTTCCCATTTTCCAAACTTCCCGTGCGATCAGCGATGCCTAGGATTTTGGCTGGGTTAAGGGTAATTGCCGACAAAGCTTCTTCACGCGTTAAGCCATAAGCTGCCATCGTTCCGGCCAAGAAAGGCAAGTTACGAATCTGTGTATAGCCATCGCCTGAGTCTTGGCAGATGGTAAACAATACACCCGCTTTTTGCAACTGAGCACCTGTTTTGTAGGGCTGGTCAACTGCATCATCTTCTGCAGCTGGTAAGGCATGTGGCTCATGTAGGATAACCGCTACCTGATTAGCCGCTAAAATATCAGCAATCATCCAGCTATCCGTACCACCTGCAATCACTAATTTGAAGTTAAACTCCTTAGCAAAATCAATCGCCGTAAGCATTTCTTTCACCAAATCACAATGCACATACAGTGATTTTGAACGATCAAAAAGACCCTTTGTTGCTTCAAATTTCAAGTTAACAGCCGCATGTGATTTCTCATTCAAATACGCCTTTGCCTCACGGAAAAATACGCGAGCCGTTTCGATGCGCTCCAATCCCGCTTTCACGGCATCCGAATCGCCACCGCGACGACCGCCTCCGCCATTTGGACGATTGATCAATGCAGGGAAAGTCATATGCACGCCATTATCCAAGGCATACGCCGCATCTTCCCAGTTCCAAGCATCCAATTGAACGACCGTCGAAGAACCTGAAATTAGGCCTCCTTGAGGTACGATTTGAGCTAACAAAACGCCATTCGTACGCAAGGTGTTAATCACTTTACTGTCCGTATTGTATGCCACGATGGAACGAATGTTCGGATTCATTTCGCCTAATTCGTCGAAATCAACAGTCGATTTCGTAGAGCTTACTTCCACCAAACCCAAATTGGTATTCGGTGCAATAACACCTGGATAGATGTGTTTTCCGGTGGCGTCGATGTGCTCCACCTCAGCAGATATTGCCGGAGCTGTAGACAAAATCGTCAACTTCCCTTTATCGATGGAAACGGTTCCATTCGAAATAACTTGGCCATTGCCGATGTGCAAGGTTGCCCCGGTAATTACGATTTTTTTCGCCTGTGCCGGAGAAGGATGCATGGTTTCTTGAGCCATCAATGATAGGCCCAAAAAGCAAAATATAGGTATTAATAGCTTTTTCATGTTCTTATTCATTAATATGGTCTTCATCAATAAAACGACTTGCGATACGCTCCCAAAGGCTCTTATCATGGTTGTGATCTTCTTCACACATGTTTTGCTTTTTCACTGATGGAGCAGATGGACGCGTAGGCGCTCCACCTTTTTTCGATGCAATCATCTTTTGGATCAAACGTTGCTTCTCAACTTTCAAGGCCTCTTGCAATTTGACATCTTCTGCACGATCGAATACAACAGTACCATCCACAATTGTCTTTTCAGACTTAGCATAGATGCTTAACGGATGATCTGACCAAATAACTAAATCGGCATCTTTTCCTGGTGCAATGCTACCCACGCGATCCGCGACGTGCAACATTTTGGCAGGATTCAAGGTCACCATTTTTAAAGCATCTTCTTCCGACATGCCTGCATATTTGATTGATTTAGCTGCTTCTTGGTTCAAACGACGTGCCATTTCCGCATCATCCGAATTGATCGCAACATTCACACCCACCGCCTGCATGATCGCCGCGTTTTGTGGAATGGCATCCAATACTTCCATTTTGTAATTCCACCAATCCGCAAATGTAGATGCGTTCGCGCCGTGCGCTTTCATTTTATCAGCTACCTTATAGCCTTCCAAAATGTGCGTCAATGTATTTACCGTAAAGCCGAATTTATCAGCCACCTTCAAGATGGAATTGATCTCACTTTGCACATACGAGTGGCAAGTGATGAAACGTTTCTTGTTCAAGATTTCCAAAAGCGTTTCTAACTCCAAATCAATTCGCTTACCTGGACCTTGTTTTTCGTAATCTCGTGCACGTGTAAATGCATCTGTCAACACTTGTTCAACCCCCATTCGTGTATCCGGGAATCGAGGATTGGATGTATTCCAAGAACGCTTCACGTTTTCACCTAATGCGAACTTGATGAATGGATCCCAGTTGGCAAATTTCAATGCCTCCGCATTTTGACCCCAACGGAACTTCAACAATTGAGTTTGTCCACCGATCACGTTACAACTACCGTGAAGAATATGACTTGCTGTCACACCACCGCTTAACTGGCGGTAGATATCCACATCATCGGGATCGATAACATCAGCTATTCGAACTTCCGCCGTAACCGATTGAGTACATTCATTGATTCCACCTGTAGCACCTACGTGCGAGTGCTCGTCGATGATACCTGCCGTCACGTGTTTACCCGTTCCGTCAACGATGCGAGCGGAAGGATCTTTCAAGCCTTTGCCTACTTGGACAATTTTACCTGCTTTTACGAGTACGTCGGCGTCTTTCAACACTCCTTGTTTTTCGTTCGTCCAAACTGTAGCGTGTTGAATTAACAAGTTCTCTTGCTTAGCAATCGTCTTTTGGCCAAAACCATTGAAAGGGTAAACTACGTCACCTACAGCTTCAGGTTTATTCGTTTTAACTTGAATAGAATCTGATTTCGCAGCTTCAGAACGAACCGCTTTCCAAGAAATCCAATTGCCTGATGCTAATTGGCCTGTACCTGAAATGCTGGATCCATCAAATGATCCCGTTAAACGAACACGTTGTGATTTATCCGCTTTGCTTGCATAGCCAAGATTCACTAATTGCTCTTTTTGAGTCAAATCAACTTGTGTTGTATCGCTAGCGATCAAGGAAGCCTTGTAAGAACCTGGCTCTCCCTGAATGACTAATTTTGCTGGTGAGCCTAAGTTGATCTGGTAGGTTCCGGCTAAATTCGTCCATAAATCGGACTGTACGGCATATCCATTTCCTTGTACCCAGTTTTCGATGATCGCTGATTTCTCAGCAAAAACCGGTCCGCTTGCAATGAAGAAATTGGCTACTTTGCCTGGATCTAAACTACCCACTAAATCCGAAACACCTAATAATTGTGCGGGTGTGGCAGTTAATGCCTCCAATGCTTTTTGCTCCGATAAACCATATTGAATGGCTTTTCGGAGGTTAGGCATAAAGGAGTTAACGTCTTTCAATCCATTCGCCGTTAATGCAAAAGAAATGTTTGCCTTCTCAAAAGCAGCTGGATTCGTAGGCGCTAATTCCCAATGTTTCAATTCCGCCACGTTCACAAAACGCATGTCTGTTGGATCCTCCACATCGATTGTCTGAGGGAATGCCAAAGGCAAAATGAAGGCGGCTTTTGTCGCTTTCATTTCATCGATGCGCTGGTATTCTTCCCCTGAACCTTTGATGATGTATTGCACACCAAACTCGTCACCGATTTTGTCGGCACGCAAAACATTCCATTTGTCGGTCACCGCAAAAATCTGCGGAAGGCCGGCATTTTGATTAAAACGGTCTAAGCTTAAGTTCAAACCTTCTTGAGCAGGCTTTGATTTATACCATTGTGCATCCAAGAAATTTTGGCGAAGCAATGCAACGCTACCCATCAATGAACCTGGATAATCTTGTGTAGAAGAACCTTTTTCGAAAGAGAAATGTGCGGCCGTTTTTTCCTTGAGAATGACCATGTTCTCACGGTCTTTCGCTAAAGAGACCAAGGCACTCGTTCCGCGGGAGATTCCATCGGGTTGCAAGGTAGAAACTGCACCGAAGCCCAATTTGCGAAGTTCTTTCGCTTTGGCTTCGTTCACGGCGAAATGTTTCGCATGTTCAACTTCTGATTTTAATGCTTGATTCCAAGAGAATGGCCCTTTGGTATTGCTCAGCATTTGTGAAGGAGCGCGGTAGCTATAATTGCTAGCTGTCACAGCTTCCATGCCATAATCGCTAAAAGCATCGACGAAACTTGGGTAGATAAATTTACCCTTACATTCGATGACAACGGCATCTTTCGGGATGGCAACCGAGGTTCCAACCGCCTCAATACGTCCTTGTTTAACAATCAGGGTAGCATTTTGCAAAGTTGTTTTGGCATCTTTTACGACAGTCGCATGAACAAAGGCATAATAACCTGCACGTGGATTCGCGACATCGTTGATAGGAAAAGTTACTTGAGCTTGAAGTCCATGCACGAGGAAAGCGAGTAGGACCCCGAGACTCCGGAAGGAGAATTTTTTCATAGGTATGCTTTATTGATGAACAAACAAGTTACCAAAAAAAATCTTTCTGCCTATCCCTACCTCCGATTTACTGCTTTTTTGCCATAATAATTTGCGACGCATTTACACCAAAGGTGTTTAGGATCCTGTGAGAGGTCCTCCGTAAAGAATAATGCGGAATGATTTTTTAACGGAGCTACCTCCACACTATCCGATTTTGATAAGCGTATTTGCTCAAATCTTGCTCGGTATTCCTGTGTATAGGCCTCCGCAGATCCTGAGCTAATTTCATGACTGAGTAAGCTGAAGTTTTTGCTTTTATAAATCCCCAAACCAATGAATACCAAAACTAAAACGGAAATTCGGTTCAGATGTAATCCGCCCCAAACGGTCTTAAGTTGTAAGACAATGAAACAGGTAAACATCAACATAAAGAGTAAAAACAAACTAATGATACGTTCGGGAATATGCACCTCTCCGAGAGCAAAAGACAAGGGGATGAAACTGACGATAATAGAGATAAAGAATAAAGCGGTCACAAGAAACATATCCACGATGGACATCCGAGCATAGCTTTTTGGAAGTTCGAGAACAAACAACACCCACAGAAAACATGCCCACATAAAGGGGGATGAAAAGAATTGTTTAATTAATTCTTTGACATTGGACAGTAAAATATGTATGCCATCGCCCAGGTTTACATTGGTGACGGCACGTACTTGATTTCCGGGAGCTAGCATGACAAGTAAAAACCCGACAAGCCAAATCGCAAAAAACAAATATAGTTCGGATTCAATCGGGCCCTTAAAGCGCCATTTCCAAAGTTGATATCCCCAAAATACCCCTGTAAAAAGTAGCATGCTAATCTCACTGCTTCCCATGAGGCAAAACAACAAAATAGACAAAATCCATGTGCGTAGCCGACTCGTCTTTTCGAAAAAATAGACAACGAAAAACAACAAAACCAGTTGGAGCGATGCATAATAATAGATCCCTGAGAACCAGTAAAACCACTGATACATACCTGAAATAGAATATAATGTGGCTGCTTGAAATAGAAAGACACTCGACCACAATCGGGTAGACCGAAGGGGTAAATCAGTTACGCGGCGCACCAGATATAAGTTTGTCACAAAACCAAATGTGAGCAATAGGTAGGTATTGAGCCCGGAAAAAGTAAAACTTGAGCTAAAAAACAGGGGCGTTAGGTGCATCAGTATATTTCCAAAATAGCGGCCACTCCAGCCCATGTAATAATAATACGCACCTGGTAATACGCCATATACTTTGGATACCCAAGCAAAACAGAAATCGTCCACGAGGTTAGGTGTGTTGAATTGCGCGATGTATAACATCATCCCTACCATGACAAACCAGCAGCTAAAACAAGCTACTAGCATGACTAGACCAATTATTCGACTCACTTTGCTGTTGCCCATTTCGTTAAAATATCACGCGTTTTTTGCGCAAGTAAACGCTGAAAAATAAATAAACGATGTAAAAGAAACGGTTTCGAGCGCGTAAATATTCCGCTTTTAACGGTCTCTTCCGAGCAGGTGCTGGTGTACAAGTCACTTCAAACTCTTGAAATCCTTGACCGGTTTCCAAGAGTTTCCCCGAATGATCAAGCGAATAATTCATGTAACGCGCATCGAAATGCAATGACTTCAAAATAGCGGTGTTGACTAATTTAAACGCACATGAAAAATCCTTTAAGCTCGACCCATAAATGGAATTACATAATCGGTTAGAAGCTTTTTGGCCAAAACGATTCATCCAATTATCAAATTTTCGGGTACGAAAGGTAAAGGCAATGGGTGTTTCCGTCCGCCACAAGGCCGGCAACATGGCATCCAAATTTTCAATGGGAAATTGCCCGTCAGAATCCGTAATAAGCGTCCATGGATGTTTTGCTTGTGCGATTGCCCTAGCGAATGAAAAGCCGGGCCCTTCATTCTTTTCGTTACGCAAAATAACTACTCGTGTATTGCCTTTAAAAGCATCCCGCAATTGCTCGTATTGATCCAAGGCACTAAAGTCATCGCAAACAATCACCTCAATGGCATCGATCTCAGGATGATTTTCCCCATAGGCAAGCCATTGATTGACCAAGGAAATAATCCCTGGACACTCATTAAATGCCGCCGTAACAATACTAATTGAGTTCTTCATCAATTGCTTGAATCATCGATTTAATTCCTTCCTCCAATGAAATTTGGGGAGTCCAATCTAACATTTCTGTAATCTTTTTCACATCCGCTAGGGTTGTGTTCGCGTCGCCAGCACGAGAGGCGGTATGATTTTTTTCCAAGGGGAAAAAGGCCGCCAATTCATTGACAGAGTAGTTAATGCCAGATCCCACATTAAAGATCTCCCCTACATGCGCTGTTTCCATCGCTTTGATATTCGCCTGAACTACGTCTGAAACGTGAATAAAATCACGGCGTTGTTCTCCGCTTCCGTGAATTTCTAGGCTTTGTTTGTTTCGGTATTTATCTAGAAAAATACCCACGACAAGCGCATAAGCCCCGGTCGTCGGTTGGCCTGGACCATACACATTAAAATAGCGCAGAATATTCGCCTCTAAACCGAAATTACGAACGTATTGTTGGACATATAATTCCCCAATATGCTTCGTTAAGCCATAAAAATTCAAAAAATCCCCTTGATCGTTTTCATTTTGAACTCCTGGGTGATTCCCATAAAACGTCGAGGAGCCTGAATAAACCACGCGCTTCACACCTTGTTTCCGTGCAGCCGCTAAAATGTTCAATGTCCCTAACACATTGCTATCGTGGCATTCAAAGGGCATATCGAATGAAGGGCCACTTCGTGAGAAGGCTGCCATATGAAAAATTCCATCGACCCCTTCAGCTGCTTTTTCACACGTGGAAAGATCTTGAATAGACCCTTGGATAAGTTGTACCTCTGGATGCAATTTAGTCGCATCACCAAATGACATATCGTCTAAGACACGGACTTGATGTCCGGTTCCTACCAGGGTATTCGATAAATGTGTTCCAATAAATCCGGCACCACCGGTCACTAAATATAGCATACTATTGAATTAGATGTTCGCGTTGTTCTACGTACAATTTTGCCTGCGCTAGTTCTTCTGGTGTATTGATTCCCAGTGATTTATAGAAAGGCTGATCGAGGCGCCAAAACACCTTAAATTGCGGGTGCAAGGTACCAATATATTTAACAAAATTCTTTTCTCCTGTCACTTTTCCTATTGGGGCATGTTCTGAATAATGTGCCCAAGTAGCTTGTAAAAGGCTTTTATTTAAACCAAAAATCCCCATGTCTTTAAAACCATGCGCATCAACGGCTTCCCCTTCACGGCTTTCTAATACTTGTACGTCTTGCCCCACAAACCGATATTGAACATAGGGCTCATCTACCCAAACCAGCGGTACCGTAGCGTCATGAAGGGATAAATCTTTCCACATGGCATCATGAAGCGTTTGGTCACAAAATGGTTGGTCACCCCACTGCAAAATTAGTCGGACGTCCTCAGGCATAGCTAAGACATGCGAGACTAATTGGTTCACGGCATCGAACATACCTGTGGCTTCGGACTGAATTAATAGCTGGATATTCGAAGGTACATGCGTGGCTACATGCTTGTCAAAATAGGCTTTTCCTTCGGGACTTAATAGCAACAGCACAAGATCAACCTCCGCATTCAAGGATTCCAAGATGAAATCAAAAACAGTCTTTGAACCCGAAACGGGTGTAAATATTTTGGGAACGTGGCTATTTAAACGACTTCCTTTCCCCGCAGCAGGTATGGCTAATATCTGTTTCATCGAGTTTGTATTAGTTCCGTTAAATAGGTGTTGATCGAGGGGTAATATACATCTGAAAGGCTTTCAATCACAGGATTGTGCACGCCGACAGCGCGAACCTGGGCAGCTTTTAAACTTTGAATGCCTTGGATAGAATCTTCAATGCCTTGCACCTCTCCTTGAATATCATGCGTGCGGATGCAATGTAAAAAGGGTTCTGGATCTGGTTTGGAAGCGCCATAATCTTCAGCCGTTACGATTCCTTGAAACAGGTCTCGCATTTGGTGTAAATCCAACAGCGCATCGATGGATCTCCGGCTACCGCCAGTTACGATATAAAGTTTGAAATCCTTTTGAACTAATTGCGCCAGAAGATTAAATTCAACGAGCGTCTTAACTTGATCTAAATTCGCCTGGTAGCTTGCTGATTTATACTGGGCAAGCGCTCGTGTATCCTGAAATACCGATTGATAGCGCGCAAAAACTTCCATCGTTTTTATGCCTTTGAGGGATTCATAGGGCGGACATTCACCTAAATTAAATTCCTGAAATGTCTTCAAATAAGCTGCCTCGTGACCTGCCTCTGTATCAAACAAGGTACCATCGAAATCGAACAATAGGCTACACATAAAGACGAACTAAATTCTTTAAAACGGTGCCTACTTTTGCGAATAGATTAAACTCTTTAAAGGTTCGATAGCCGATCGGCAAGGAGGCGAGTTTAACCATCGGAATGCGATTAACTTCCTTTAAAAAATGGGAGATATTCCGATAGGTAATGGCGTATTTTCCTTTGACTAAATAAATTCCACTCAATGGATCCGGCTTAATTCTTCCAAAACGCAAAAAGTACACAAAACTCACAAAATAAGAGGTAACCAAAGCCACCACGAAATTGCGATTGGATTCAACAAAATTGTGCTTGAGTGATCGAATCAATTGTCTTCTCGATTCAAAACGAGAACCTATAACACCATCAAGTTGGGTCATTTGAACGATATCAATCCAAAAATCAATTTCATACAACGCAATTTTCCCTGAGGCATCAATATGCAATTGATAAGCTGCATCAACTGATTCCTCCCCGAGAACAAAGCGAATTTTCCGCGATGAATCGGCATTTAGGCGATCGATTTCAGGTAAATAATGCTTGTCAACTAAACTCAAGGAATTTCCATAGAAATGCACACCGATGTTGACAACACCATCTTGCATGTCGATGGCCCGACAAATCCAATTCCAAAGTTTTTGGCCATCATGTTTCAAGTTTGCATCCGCAATTCGCTGAACAATGATGGTGGGCGTACTATTTTTAGGCTTGATTAAGCTATCCCGGTCAACTAGAATTGCATCAAAGAAATCCGTCTTGGCTGGATCTATTTCCTGAAGGATTTGGCCCATGAATTGCTCAAAACTAATATTGCGGATATCACTATCGTACTGATTATTAACGATGGCAACCTTTTTGCCCGGAGCGGCCAAAATGGCGTCTTGGCAGATACGATAAGAAGGTAGCAACGATGAGAACTGCGTCCCTGAGCCAAATATGATTACATCGGCTTCTTTCAATGCAATTTCCGCATCTTTCGAGATTGAAGGGACTTTGGCAAGCGCTTCAATGTCAGCAATTGTATAGGTTTTCGTATCATCAAGACTCAATAAGGCCGACAAAGGGAGCAAATAAAATGCTTTTAATGGCTTGTCTCCTTGGTAGTTGACGATATCCGCCTCATTTTTCAACAAGTTCCCATCTGCGTCAAAAGCGACCAATTTGGAATCGTCTTCCGTGGAAACATTGATTAATCGAGCGGTCAATTGGAACTGATTTGTCAAGTTGCGCAAGGCCAGATTAAAGTCTTTTGTCTCCACAAAAAGTCCACCCATGACGATATTTCCAACGCTAAACCCGAGCAACTCCGCAAATTGCTGCGTAAAATCGAGTAGTTGTTTGGCGCCAAGAATGAAATATTGTTTAATGAAGGCATCAGCCCGTTCGTTTAGCTTGAACTGATTGCCAACTAATTTTTCGATGAGATTAGCAGGCGAATTAAGTAATTCGTGCGTTTGTTCCTCGGAAAGGCGATGTTCAAACAAGCGTTTGACATTGCGATTGGATTCCGTGAAGTCATCAATGATGTAGGTAAAATTCTTTCTAAAATCGGATGGCCCTAACATGCCCTGATTGGCACTTCGAATAATTCCGGTGGACAGACCGTCGTCATAGCCGTTGATTAGAAGACTTAAATTTACGTAGGGGATATCTTTTAAATGCTTGATGATATTAGCATTCCCATTCCCACCCGTAAAGATTACTACATTCATGCCTTGACTTAAAGATATTAAAGTCAAAGTTAATGCTTTAAACGGATTTGATGATTTGTCAAGCTAAAAAAATCAATAAATGGGTTGCATGCCTTTAATTAAGTCCTGAATTATTGTAAATTGGTCCTTCATTTGATACCGCATTGAAAAAACCACAGTACCGTTTATTTTACCTCCTCTTACTACTGAGTTTCTTCAGTACACAGGTAGTCGTGGGTCAAAAGTTTAATGTATTTACTTTTAGTCAACTTCCACAAGATTATCAGCTATTTCCCCGAGAGCATGATAACCTGGGTACCATTGCCATTGAAGGTAGCTTGTCCAGTAATGATTTTCAATCCTATGCGGTTCGTTTGCTTCGGAATGGGGTCGTCAAAACGTATAAAAAATCAAGCCTTCAGTTTAGCAATGGGACAGCAAAGCTTGCTGAGTCCTTGAAAATTCCTGCGGAATTAGCAGAATACGGATTAGAAATTTATGGATTCAAAAATGCTGATTCTACCCTTATTGTTCGTCGGTCTAATTTAGTCGCAGGTGATGTTTTTTATGTTTCTGGTCAATCCAATGCATGGATTGGGCCCATTGATGATTTAGTTTACCAAGGGGAATGGTGTCGTTCTTTTGGACTGGTTCAGGGGAGCGAAAACTATGGCCCCTATAATCCAGCGGATACCTTGTGGTCGTTAGCAGTAGGCCGAGCTCGTATCGGGCCCTTTGCAGCGGAATTGGCAAAATTATTAATTCAATCTGAACAAATTCCAATTGCTATCATAAACTCAGCAGCAGGCGGAAGTGGCATTGATTGGCATTTGCAACTAGATGGAAATTTGGCGGCACTGGATGGTGGCAATATTATGTATTACAAGGCAGTCAAGTCGAAGACCATTCAAAAAGTTCGTGCGATCATTTACCGACAAGGCGAGGCAGAAGCAGCAGATTCAAATGTCCCTTATACGTGGGGAAACAAGTTTAATTCCTTGCTTCAAAAATATAAACAATTCTTCCCGAGTGCTCAGTTTGTCTATAATCCTCAGTTAACAATTTACGAATACCCGAATAAAAATGCATCACAATTACGCGAAGATCAGCGCACAATCAGCCAAAACGGCTATGTGAAATCATTCGCTACGGTTGGTAATACCGGCGTACTTCCCGATCGCTTACACTACACAAACGTGGGATACCGACAAACGGCCAATGAACTCTTCCGCTTAATTTCAAATCAAATTTACAAACGACCTTACTCTGTTGAGATTCAAAGTCCAAACATCCAGAAGGCTTATTTCATGTCAGAGGCGGAACGGAATAAAATTCACCTAATTTTTGAAGAAGGACAAAATATGCGGGTGAGTTTAGACACGACCGTAGTGGACAATAAAGGTAATTTTATCAATGCCAAATTGGCCAAATACTTTTATTGGGATAAAACAAATGTTGGATCATTTGAGCCTTACATCACTTCCATTGAGGCA
This sequence comes from Cytophagaceae bacterium UBA6715, assembly GCA_002454335.1. Taxonomy (GTDB): domain Bacteria; phylum Bacteroidota; class Bacteroidia; order Cytophagales; family Spirosomataceae; genus Aquirufa. The sequence continues at coordinate 44,989 of DKIP01000042.1, forward strand.
GTCAACAATGAAGTCATCATAACTTTTTCGCAGCCGTACGCAGGCAATAGCATTGGCTACTTACCTGATTACCATCGAGACTTTCTTACAGGTTCGAGGGAGTATCCTTTCCCAGGCCCTTTTATGAAAAATAGCATGGGAATGCGTGCATTTGCCTTTTCAAATTTTCCTGTTATTGTTCTAGACAAGGCAAATTTCGATTTTACCTGCTCACCCAATCCTGGGGAAGACATCATCCGAATTAGTTGGGATAACCAAGCCACAGGAAACTTAGAGGTTTTCGACATGCTAGGTAAAGTTATTTACCGCGAACGAGTAGAAAAACTTTACCGTACGACCATCGATGCTTCCCAATGGACAAGTGCAAATTACTTTGTGCAATTTAAATC
>DKIP01000041.1:0-10104 GCA_002454335.1 Cytophagaceae bacterium UBA6715
GTGGATCCGGATGTGGACCGCTTATGCTTTATCTCGGAAGATGGTACGCCGTTTGGTGAAGAATATACCTTGGTAGCCATTGCGGATTATATATTAGCCAAAGAAAAAGGAAATACGGTTTCTAATTTATCCTCTACACGTGCGTTAGCCGATGTGACGATTCAACATGGCGGGACGTATTTTGCTGCCGCTGTAGGCGAGGTGAATGTGGTGACCAAAATGAAAGCTGAAAAAGCAATCATTGGTGGCGAAGGAAATGGAGGCGTTATTTTCCCTGAATCGCACTACGGTCGGGATGCTCTAGTGGGTATCGGATTGTTTTTGACGCATTTGGCCTATAAAAACAAAACAGTAAGTGCTCTTCGTGCGGAATATCCGGCTTACATCATGTCGAAAAATAAGATAGAATTGTCAGCAGATTTGAATGTAGACTTAATCTTAGCGACGGTGGCGGAGCAATTTAAAGCTGAACGCGTTAATACGATTGATGGTGTGAAAATTGATTTTGCAGACCGCTGGGTACATTTGCGTAAATCTAACACGGAACCCATTATTCGAATTTATTCGGAAGCACTTACGGAAGCGGAGGCGATTGGATTAGCCCAACAAATCATGCAGGTAATCGAAGTGATTGCAGGCAAATAAGTATAACATGACATCAACAACAAAAACACCTATTTACCTCGATAACGCGGCAACCACTCCGGTAGATCCAGCAGTTTGGCAGGAAATGCAACCCTTGTTTGAGCATTTTACGGCGAATCCTTCGTCGATACATTCACATGGCCGACAAGCCAAAGTGATTGTGGAGAAGGCGCGGAAAGCTGTTGCTACCTTATTGAATGCATCCCCTGCTGAGATTTTCTTTACTTCCGGCGGAACTGAAGCGGATAATACGGTAATCCAGTCGGCCGTTTTATACGGCGGGGTGAAAAATATCATCACATCACCTTTAGAACACCATGCGGTTTTGCATACAGCGGAGGCTTGGGAGAAATTGGGGATGGCGAAGGTGCATTTGGTTCAAATCAATTCCCAAGGTGATATTGATTTGGCGCATTTAGAAACATTATTAGCTGAAAATTCGAATGCCCTTGTGTCCTTGATGCATGGGAATAATGAAATCGGAAATCTATTGGATATACATGCGGTGGGTGCTTTGTGCCAACAATATAACGCCACTTTCCATTCGGATACGGTGCAAACCATGGGTCATTTTACGCATGATGTTCAGGCCTTGCCGGTGGATTTCTTGGTAGGTGCTGCCCATAAATTCCATGGTCCTAAAGGGATTGGGTTTTTATATGCACGTGCAGGGGCGAAATTTCATCCATTGATGCATGGCGGAGCGCAAGAGCGAAATCAACGTGGAGGAACGGAAAATGTATACGGGATGGTTGGTTTGGCCAAAGCGTTAAGCATGGCATATGAGAACATGGATGAACATAGGACGCATATTAAATCCATCAAATCCTATTTTATCGAAGGTTTAGTAAAACGATTCCCGGGCATTCAGTTTAACGGTCGGTCGGGCGAAGTGGATAACAGCCTTTATACGGTTTTAAACGTTCGTTTCCCGAGTGTTGCGGATGGTGATATGCTCTTGTTCCAATTGGATATTGAGAAAATTTCCGCTTCAGGTGGAAGTGCATGTTCGAGTGGTACATCAGTTGGGTCCCATGTGCTTTCGGCCTTAAATCCGACGGCGACGGGGGCAGCGATTCGTTTTTCTTTTTCTAAGAATAATACGAAGGAGGAGATTGATCGGGTGCTGGAGGTGCTGGAAAGTTTAGTGAAATAGTTTTTTGAAGGCCCCAAACTGAAGTCTGGGGCTTCTAAAATCGTTCATTAACCCCAGACTTCAGTTTGGGGAATTTTCTAATAAGCTCGCGCAAACAACACTCGTTTATTTGACGGATTGCCAGTTAGAATACATTTGCCGGCCTCTTCTTTGGCATCTAATGGAATGCAACGAATCGTCGCTTTAGTTAATTCTTTGATTTTCTCTTCTGTTTCAGGACTACCATCCCAGTGCGCTGAGATGAAACCACCTTCTTCCAATTTAGCATTGAATTCGTCCCAAGTGTTCACTACATGTGTTTTCTCGGTACGGAATGCTAACGCTTTGGCATAAATGTTGGATTGAATAGCTTCCAACGTATCTATGACAACTTGCTCAATTCCTTCGAAAGCCATGCTCGTTTTTTCACGCGTATCACGGCGCGCTAATTCGATTGTGCCATTTTCCATGTCGCGATTCCCGATCGCCAAACGTACGGGAACGCCTTTTAATTCATATTCCGCAAATTTAAAGCCGGGGCTTTGGTTGTCGGAAGTATCAAACTTCACTGAAACCCCACGTTTGCGCAATGCTTTGACTAAAGGATTTACTTTTTCAATGATCGCATTCAATTGCTCCTCACCTTTGTAAATGGGTACGATAACCACTTGGATTGGAGCTAATTTGGGAGGTAATACCAAACCTTGGTCATCTGAATGAGCCATAATTAGGGCGCCCATCAAACGGGTCGAAACACCCCAGGATGTTCCCCAAACATAATCCAATTGATTTTCCTTGCTTAAGAATTTGACATCAAATGCTTTGGCAAAGTTTTGACCTAAAAAGTGGGAAGTTCCCGCTTGTAAAGCCTTTCCATCTTGCATCAAGGCTTCGATACAATAGGTTTCATCTGCACCCGCAAAACGCTCGTTGGCTGTTTTTATCCCTTTTACAACAGGCATGGCCATGAAGTTCTCAGCGAAATCTGCATACACTTCTAGCATTTGCTCGGTTTCCTCGATAGCCTCCTTTTTAGTTGCATGAGCCGTATGGCCTTCTTGCCATAGGAATTCGGCCGTACGAAGGAAAAGACGGGTACGCATTTCCCAACGAACCACGTTGGCCCATTGATTGATTAATAAAGGTAAGTCGCGATAGGACTGAATCCAGTTTTTATAGGTCGACCAAATCACCGTTTCGGAAGTTGGCCTTACGATTAATTCTTCTTCTAATTTTGCCTCTGGGTCAACGATAACGCCTCCACCATTGGGGTCGTTCTTTAAGCGATAATGCGTAACAACTGCACATTCTTTGGCAAAACCTTCTACGTGAGAAGCCTCTTTGGAAAGGAATGATTTGGGAATGAATAATGGGAAATAGGCATTCGTATGACCTGTTTCCTTGAACATATCATCCAAAGCACGTTGCATTTTTTCCCAAATGGAATAGCCATAGGGTTTGATAATCATGCAGCCTCGAACAGCTGAATTCTCGGCTAAATCAGCTCTTTTGACTAATTCATTATACCATTCTGAATAGTTTTCGGCACGTGACGGTAAGGATTTACTCATATATTTTTAGGGAATCGTACTAGGTGGGTTTTTATTTCGTTAATTTGTAGGTAATTGATTTGAAACTTTTTGAATGCTTCAAAGGTTAAATTTACGAATTAAACCAAGAACTTAAAAATTGAAACGAATCACAGATCCTAATCCATTGAATTTATGAAAAATATAGGGATTGCCTCGGTATTGATTGCGATGATTGCACTATTAAATGCATGTTCGGTTTCACAAACAGCATTTGTTTCGGATGACCTTTATGATAGTTACCAGAGGCCTGCTGCGGTAGTAGCCAAGCAAAAGAAAGCTTCTTATTTGAATTTCGAAGAGGATGCACAAATCATTCAAGAGGAGGAAGCTGCGGTCATTCAAGAAGATGCGGATGTGAATTATTTGAATTCGAGAGCGATATACCAACAAGGCTATAATTCGGGATTTAATCAAGGCGTATTTACTTCGAATCCTTGGAATAATTGGTATTCCAATCCATACATCAATTTTGGTATGGGATTCTCAAATCGTTGGTATTCACCATTACAAGCATGGCGTCTAAACGATCCATTTTATTCAGGATTTTCGATGGGCGCGAATTTTGGATATTTTGGAGGCTTGGGTTATGGCTTTAATTCCTTTGGCTACTCGAGTCCTTATGGATATTATGATCCCTTTTATGGATATGTGGGACCAGGTATGATGTTTGGCTATGGCCCATCGTATAATTACTATTACGGCTTTGGTCAAAATTATTACGGAGGGAATTACTATCAATCGAATGTGGGGAATTCCCAAGAACCAGCTCCTCGTTACATTCGTGGACCGCGGGATGGAGGTTCCAGCAATCGATATGGGGGTGAAAATTATTCCAATGCACCTCGTGGTGGGAATAATACCTATAATTCTCAAGGCACGAATCAGCCACGGGTGAATTCAAATGCTGGGTATACGAATTCGCCATATCAAGCCGCACCACGGAGAAATTCAAATGTTGAATTCCAACCGAGCGCACCACGGCAAAATTATGGTCAAAATAGGACGGAATCCTACAGTTCGCCTTCTTCGAATTACTCCGGCGGTGGATATAGTGGAGGAGGCGGCTCTTCCAACGGTGGTTCTTCACGTGGTCCAAGATAATTTCTATGAAGCATCTATTTAAAAATTTTACGCTTGTTTTGATAAGCTACGTGGCTAACGCGCAGGTCTATACCTATCCGATGTTGACCAAACAATTTTCTACATCTTATGTAACGGGCTCAGCACGGATGCAAGGCATGGGGGGAAGTCAGAGTGTTTTGGGGGCGGACTTAAGTTCAATTGCAGGTAATGCTGCCGGATTAGGGTTCTATTCGCGTTCTGAAATTGGACTAAATTTTGCTGTTCATTCGTCTTCAACAGATGCTGAATATGTAAGCCAGTCGACGAATAGTTCGAACAACTTATTTCATATGCCCAATTTTGGTATTGTGATTTCAGGGGATTATTTGTCCAGCTCATCCTGGAGAGGGGCCTTTGGAATTGGGTATTCCCGTCAAGTGGTTTTGACGCAGCCTTTGACCATTGAAGGAACGAATAATCGAAGTTCATATTTAGATCAATTAATTCAAAAAGCAGGGGATAAAGGTGCCACGGGCGCAACCTTGGATGAAGAATATGATCCTTACTATAATACTGCAGATAGTCCTGAAGCGGCTGCTTATCAAGCTTATTTGATCAACCCTAACTCCACCACAGGTGGAGCGCCATTTGAACGTTATTTGCCTAATTTACCCACCAAGCAATTTGGGTATGGAACAAGTTCTGGTTCTGTAGCTCAGTGGGATATCAGTTATGGCGCAGCTTATCAAGACCAATTTTACATTGGTTTAGGAGTTCATTTCTCCAAATTAAATACGACTCATACACAACGCTGGGACGAAAGTTTCCCAGGGAATAACTATGTAGCAGGTTTTAGTATAGAGGAGCAATTAATCACCACGGGTTCAGGAATTTCAGTATCATTGGGCGCAATTTATAAGTTGAAGCCTAATCTTCGTGTGGCATTGAATGTGCAAACTCCCACCTATTATGATCAGTTGAACGAGCAACTGGCAGGTTTGTTGACACCACAGGTTTCATCGATTCCTGTATCAGGTGGTTATATCACGAAAGTCAAACCCGTGAAATTAACTCCGAATGAATTTACTTACCAAATGGTAACACCCTTCCGAATTTCGGGTGGGATGGCTTATTTCTTCGGGAAACGCGGTTTACTAAGCGCTGACGTTGAAATGATTAACTATTCAGGCATGTCTGTTTCATCTGCGGAGTTAGGACCCTATGCTAACCAACAGTTTAAAGACAAATACAATAGTCAAATTTCGAAAAACTACCAGACCGTATTGAATATGAAGGTGGGAGCTGAATTCCGTGTTTCCAGTGCTTGGACATTACGTGGTGGCGCTGCGCTTTACGGTAGTGGTTTTTCGAGTACCTATGATTCCATCGATCGAAATCAACTCCAATTTTCTGCGGGTTTGGGATATCGAGGCTTGGCATATTATGTCGATTTTGCTGTTGTCCAACGAACAGGAAAGGATGCTTATACGCCTTATGTATTAAAAAATGCGGCCGATTATGCATCAGCCGCATTGAAATTAACAAATACGCAGTTTACCTTAGGGGGTGGAATTTACTTCTAAACGGGAAGGTATTGGTCTAATAACCAAAGTAATTGACTAACTGTAATTTCGCCATCCACTTGGATGTCGGCTTGTTGGTAATATGCTAAACGCTCCTCAAAAGTCTTTTTGATCGAGGCAATTACCACCTCTTCGCTTTGGCTTTTATCTAATAAAGGACGGTTATTTCCTTGCGCTTTGTACAAGCGTTTTGCCAAATCATTTACATCTACATTTAAGAAAATGCTGACACCATTTTCTTTGATGAAATCCATGTTGTCATTGAAGCAGGGAATGCCACCACCTGTAGCAATCACCATGGATTGATTTGGCTGAAAGCCACGTAAAGTCTTCTTTTCTAGTTCGCGAAAATGTGCTTCTCCATAGTTTGAAAAAATCTCAGAAACGGTTTTTTGCTCACGCGTTTCAATCAATTTATCCATATCTGTAAAGCTATACCCTAAATTTCTTGCTAATTCTTTCCCTAATGTACTTTTTCCTGATGAGGGCATTCCAACTAAATAGATATTCTTCATTCTTGCACTTATTGTTTTAAACGTTGTTGAATTTCGTCAGCGTCTGGTAGGCGATAGGCCGACCATTTTCCTTTGACGGTTCCTTGGCTAATAAGCCAAAGTCCAGGACTTGAGCGGATGATGGTTTTTAATACTTTGGTGTCCGCCGATAAGGCAGGAAATGCTAATTGGTACTCATGACGCAAGGCATTCACTTCCTCATCAGAAGATGCACTGACTAACCACATGGGAACCTTAATTGTTTTCGCTAATCGGCTGATGCTTTCAAATGCGGCTAAACGCGTATGGTGGACATTGGGTACGATGACCAACAAATGATCTCCCTGGAATATTTTTTGTGTATAATCCGTCGTATCTCCGTCAATCCATAAACGGTAGTCGGTGATTAAAGGTCGTGCTTCTTTTTCGTTGATTGCCTGCATGGAAACGAACTCAGCTTTCGGGTCCGTAGGCATCTCCGTTAATTCGACTTCTTTGCCATTGATTTTGTAGACATAGCTGAATTTTAACGCTTCACGATTTTTCATATTCGATGGAATATGTTGGCCTACAGCATAAGGCAATCCATCTTGAATCGGGAGGAAGAAATAGCAATAGGTTCCCAGTCCCACACTAATCAAAGCGGATGCAATTACCCACTTACCCGTCGGTTTGCTTTGCTGGATTTTGTTTGTCAAGAATAAGCTTATGGTCAAAACAAGTAAGAAAATGTCTTTTCCAAAAGATGTCCAAGGCGTCAATTTAATCGCTTCGCCAAAACAGCCACAATCAGTAACTTTATTGAAATAGGCCGAATAAAACGTCAAAAAGCTGAAGAAAATAAGAATTCCGACGAAGCAGTATAAAGTCTTCTTTGATTTGTAATTGAGGGCTAATGCAACAGCGAGTACAATTTCAGCACTACTGAGTCCGATGGAAAATAGTAGGGCTTGCGGGATGAGTAATTTCCAGAAACCAGCCATCCAAGGGAAATCCACGGAGAAAACTTCGAAGTATTCTTCCAACTTCAATTGCGTTCCGATAGGATCATTGAGTTTGATGAGGCCGGAGAATAAAAATATCCCGACCAAAACAAACGTGGCTATGTTACGGTATTGCTTCATTCGATTTATTGCTGTTGGGCCATTTGCATTTGCTTTTCTTCTTTGAATTTAATCAGGCAGAAGACAGCATAATTAAGCATATCTTGGTAGTTGGCCTCCACACCTTCCGAAACCAATGTTACTCCTTGGTTATTTTCGATTTGTTTGGTGCGGAAAATTTTCATGAGGATGAGATCCGTCATGCTGCTGATGCGCATATCACGCCAAGCCTCACCGTAATCGTGGTTTTTATTGCGCAATAATTCCAGTGTCGTTTCCACTTGTTGGTCGTAAAAAGCACTTAATTCTTCGGGAGTAAACTCCATTTGATCGGATGATTCAAGTGATTTTTGAATCAGGGCGATAATGCAATAATTAATGATTCCGATGAATTCACCTTCGATACCATCTTCGATGCGTTGCGCTCCTTTCTCTTGAATACTGCGAATACGTTGGGCTTTAATGAAGATTTGGTCAGTCAAACTAGGCAATCGTAAAATTCTCCATGAGGTACCGTAATCTTTGTTTTTTTTATCAAACAAGGCTTTGCAGTATGAAATTACTTGGCGATATTCGATTTCAGTTTGTGAAGGCGCGGAGTCCTTGATCATACGGGTCAGTTTTTTAATTATAGCCTACAAAAATATTTAAATTATCCTAAATTTCGTTGATTTGAACGCTCTTTTTCCATCAATTCAAACAATTCGCGTACAGGGTCGAATCTTAAGCCTCGATAAGCCACTTATCATGGGTATTTTGAATACAACACCTGATTCTTTTTATGCGGGTAGTCGGGCCTTGGATGTTTCTGTTTGCTTAGAACGAGTTGCGGGTATGGTCGCATTGGGAGCCGAAATTATCGATATTGGGGGACATTCTACACGACCCGGAGCTGACCCCGTTTCCGTGGAAGAAGAAATTGATCGTGTTGTTCCTGTGATAACATTGTTACGCCAGCATTTTCCCTCGCTGGTGATTTCAATTGATACGTATCGATTGTCTGTGGCGCAAGCTGCGATAGCCGCCGGTGCTGATATTTTCAATGATATCGGTGCAGGTCAAATGGATGTAGGAATCTTCGAATGGGTCGCTCAAAATCAAGTCCCTTACATTCTTTCGCATAGTCGGGGTACCTTTGATCAGGTACACGAAGTGCCAAATTACCCAAATGTTGTCTCGGATGTTTGGTCTGATTTGGCTCAAAAACTCCAACAATTACGTGCTTTGGGCGCAAAAGATGTAATCGTTGATCCAGGATTGGGCTTTTCAAAATCCATCGATCATAATTATGCTTTGTTGGCCCATTTATCAAGTTTCAAAACCTTAGGTGCCCCCATATTAATAGGAGTTTCACGTAAATCGATGATTTATAAGACATTGGGTATTACAGCTGCGGAATCCTTGAATGGAACTGCGGTGTTGCATACGATTGCGCTCCAACAAGGTGCAAATATTTTACGTGTGCATGATGTGGCGGAAGCACGAGAGGTTATTACATTAGTAGCAAAATTACAAGCAAATGGATTACCCGATTTGGTTTAATGGGGCTTGGAGGCCGGTGGATGAAGTGCATGTTTCTGTGAAGGATATTGGTTTCTTGCGTGGCTATGGCATCTTTGATTTTTTTCGGATCATGGATGGGAACCCCGTTTTTTTAGCGGATCATTTGGCGCGGTTTGAACGATCAGCTGCCAAAATGGGTTTGAATTTGCCTTATTCAACAGATGCTTTATCTGCCTGTATTTATGAATTAGCTGCCATGTCAAAGGACGCTTGTTTAGGCGTTAAAATGGTGTTGACAGGAGGCGAAAGTATGAATGGCTATGTACCTGCTGAGCATTCAAACCTATGGATTTTGCCAGGGGTATTTCAGTTTACCGACCCGGAAAAAGGCATGCGATTATTGAGCAAGGAGTTTGTTCGTGAGATGGCTGATATTAAGTCACTGAATTATGCGTTCGGAATCCGGCATATTTCTGAGATGAAGCAGGCAGGCGCAGATGATTTGCTTTATTTTACAACCCAGCATGGTGTTTCGGAATCGACGCGAAGTAATTTGTTCTATGTCAAAAATGGGGCGATTTACACGCCAGATGCACATATTTTGGAAGGAATTACCCGGATGAAGGTGTTAGAAATCGCGCGAACACATTATCCCGTTTATGTACAGCGTTGTAGTTTGGAGGATTTTATGCAGGCCGACGAAGTGTTTACGACTGGAAGTACGAAACGGGTGGTGCCTATCTTAGCAATTGATGGGCAATTGATTGGTTCGGGGGAGCGAGGGCCGGTGGCGAAGCACTTGTATGATGAATTAGTGAAGAGTGAAGGGATATAATAGGTTCGTAGGGAAGCGAAAGTTCGTGTCTATAAAAAAAACACAGACTTCAGACAGGGATTTAGTGCGGAAATATTTGAAAAATTAAGGGATATTAATCAGAACCCCTTAACTCTTCACTCTTAACTCTTAACTCTTAACTCTTCACTCTT